>JACPYM010000037.1 GCA_016196035.1 Acidobacteriota bacterium
CAAATCGCTTTCAATGAACACTTTATGGCAGAGATTTCTGCCAAGTACGCTTACGACCTAACTTGCTGGAAAAATCACCCGGCTTACGCAGAACTCAGGACTTACGGCGCTTTAGCTGCCTGATTTCTGTTCACAGTATTGCAAGTGGAAATCTTCAACTCATTCCCGCCCAGCGCCGGGATGACATACAAGCCTCCTTCACCTCGCTCCGAGCGAAAGGCGATGCGAGATCCATCCGGCGAAAATTCGGGCTGCCAGTCGTGGGCTGGGTCTTTCGTAACCTGAACCGGATTGCCCCCACCTACCTGTTGCAACCAGATGTCGAAGTTACCGCTGCGATTGGAACTGTAGGCAATGAAACGCCCATCAGGTGACCAGGTCGGTTCCCCCTGCAAACCTGGATCGAAAGTCAGTTGTGATAAGACCAACTGTGCTGGCGGTGTATTGTTGCGCCGCACTTGCAGATACTGGTAGGCCAAGTAAGCAGCACTTGTTCCAATCATAGTGAGGACGGTAAGACCGGCGATCATCCATTTTTTACGCCTAGTCATCTTCTTGGGCACAGGGAAAATGGTCGGATTACGCTCTGCCGTCTTTTCTTCGGACTTTTGAATTAGCGTCGGTTCCGAAACGCTACTTTTAGTTGCCGCTGGACGAAGCAGCGTCGCCCGCGCCTCTTGTTCATCTATGACAGTAGGCGCGCTGCTGACGGCAAGCTTGCCCGCTTCCGCTTGCGCCGCTGCCGGTGAACGCAACGCACTTTCAAACAAGCGCGCAACTTCACCTGCGCGCGCGGGCCGTTGCTGCGGGTCTTTCGCCAGCATCCGGCTCACCAACTGCTCAATCGTCATCGGCACATCGGGCCGCACTTGGCGCAGCGGTGGTGGTGTGGCCGCTTGCTGGAAGCGCATCAATTCGTGAATCGTGGGTGCGTTGAAGGGCAACGTGCCAGCCAACATTTCGTACAGCATCACGCCCAGCGAGTAGATGTCCGTCCGCCCGTCAATCCGCGCGCCCAGCCGGAACTGCTCCGGGCTGGCGTAATGCGGCGTCCCCATCAGCGCCGAGACTGGCGCATCTGTCGTCTCGCTGACGACCTTGGCGAGGCCGAAGTCCAGGACCTTCACCTGCGGCTGGCCGTTTGGCCCTTTGACGAGCATGACATTGGCGGGTTTCAGGTCGCGGTGAATGATGCGTTTGGCGTGCGCGGCATCCAGCGCGGCGGCGATTTGGTGCAACACACCCGCCGCGTGTTCCAGGCTGAGCTTGCCGTGACGGGCCAACGCGTCGGCGAGCGTCGTCCCTTCCAGCCACTCCATAATCAGGTAGGCGATGTCATCCGGCGTGCGGCCCGCGTCATAGACGGTGGCGATATTCTCGTGCTGAAGCTGCCCGGCCATGCGGGCTTCGCGTTCAAACAGCAGGACGACTTGAGCATTGCTCAGCGCCAGATTGGGCAGCAACATCTTGAAGGCGACTTTGCGATCAATCCGCAAGTGATGCGCGCTATAAACGGCACCCATCCCGCCCATACCGACCAGCGCGTCAATGCGGTATTTTTCGGCGAGCACACGGCCCACCAACCCGTAAGGGTCTTTGAGCACGAGCGACGCGCCGTCTTGCAAACAGAAGCGCTGTTCGTTGGGATAGTCACGTTGGCATTGCGGACATACTTTCATGGCAGGCTCAACTCAAACATGAACTCACCTGGGAGCGCAGGCATTCCTCCCTGCTTTAATAAATGCCGCGCAGCGTTCCTTATCCCTACTTCCACACCTTACGAAAACCGAAAAAGGATGCTGCGCGACTTCTTTTTCAGCAGGCAGGGATGCCTGCGCTCCCAGGAATGCGCTCCAAGATTGATGATGACGCAAGAGCAGTGGAATGCTAAGCGTTCGGCTTGATGCAGGCAAGTTTATCCAGTGTTTTCACGATCCCGGCGATTCCTTCACCCCGCGCCGCTGAAACATTCGATAAAAATCGCCGTGCAGTGCCAGCAATTCGGCGTGCGTGCCTTGTTCGACCAGCTTGCCGCGCCGCAAGACGAGAACCTGATCGTAGCCCTCAAGCGCCGTTAGGTTGTGGGCGATGACGAGGGTGGTCTTGCCTGCGCGCAAGCGGTCAACGGCTTCGTGAATGAGCGCCGCTGACTCACTGTCTACGGCAGAGGTCGGTTCATCCAGAATCAGCACGGACGAGTGTTTGATGATGGCGCGGGCCAGGCAGAGGCGCTGACGCTGGCCGCCCGAGAGCGTGCTGCCGCGCTCGCCGATGATGGTGTCGTAGCCTTCCGGCAAGGCGCTGATGAATTCGTGCGCGTGGGCCTCGCGGGCGGCGGCTTCGATCTCGGCTGGGGTGGCGTCGGGTTTGCCGTAGGCGATGTTTTCGCGGATCGAAGCGCCGAAGAGCAGCGCGTCTTGCAGGACGACGCCGATCTCGTGGCGCAGGAAGTCGCGCGGGTATTCTTCGATGTTGAGGCCATCCAGGCAAACCGCGCCGTGGGTGGCGTGATAGAACCGCAAAATCAAATTGGCAATGGTGGATTTGCCAGAGCCGGAAGACCCGACCAGCGCGACACGTTGTCCGGGCGCGATGTTGAATGAAACCTCTTGCAGCACTTGCTTGCCGTCACCGTAATCAAACGAGACGCGGTCAAAAACGATTTCGCCACTCAAGTGCGCCGCCACCTGCGTAACGGTTTCATTCCACTGTTCTGGCTCAGTAGCCAGAATCTCGCCGATGCGTTGCATGCTGACGATGGCGCGTGACAGCCGCGTCGAAGTCTTCGCCAGATTGCGCAGCGGTTTGTACATGTCGTTGAGATACGCGATGAAGATCAGCACCGTGCCGGGCGTCAGGCGTCCATCCAGCACGAGCAGCGCGCCATAAAGCACCGTGGCCCACAGTCCCGCCGCCTTGATCAATTCGACAGTGCGCGAAGCCGCCGCCGCCATGCGTTCCAGCTTGATCCCCTCGGCAGTGGTCAGGCTGCTGGCTTGGTCAAAGCGTTCCTGTTCGTAAAGTTCGCGGCCGTAGGCTTTCACCAGCCGTACCGAACTGAGCACTTCGTTCATCCGCGCGGCAATTAGTCCTTCGCGTTGGCGTTGCTGGCGCGTAGCGATTTTGATCTGCCGGTAAATGCGCGCGAGCGAGAAATAGAGCAGCGGGAACGTGGCGAGCACGACCAAACTCAAGCGCCAGTCGAGCATAAACATAATGGCGAACATGCCCGCGACTGTCAGCACTTGCGCCACAGAGGTGAGCACAGCTTCGACAAAGACATCTTTGAAGGCTTCGGTCTCGCCCGTGACCTTGCTGAGCAATTCGCCCGTGCGTGTGCGGTTGTGATAGGAAAGAGAAAGCTGTTGCAAGTGGGCGAACAATTCGCTGCGTAGCATGTAAATCAATTGATAACCAATGTACGAGGTCAATGCCTGCTGGAAATAAGCGAACACGCCGCTCAGCAGTGCGATGGCCAGAATACCTGATGACACGATCAGCGTCGCCAGCGTCTTGCCGCTTTGCAGCACCGCGCTCAGCCAAGCCAGCGAATGGGGCAGCGGCTTTTCGAGCAGGATGTGATCGAAGATGAGCTTGAGCGGCCAGGGCGACAGCAACTCCATCGCGGCGTATCCAACCATGCACAGCAACGCGAGCAGGATTTTTCCACGCACTTTATGCAGGAAGCGGCGCAACAACGCGCGGAAATCGGCTCGGGTTTCAGTGTTGGTTGCCATCAGTGCGTGTGCGTTAAGAGGCTCTGGAAGGTGTGGCACTCGACAATGGGCGTTTGCTGGAACAGCCGCAGCAACTCGCCCAACAGCGCAAGCGCTTCGTCGCTCATAACCTTGTGGTGCAACAGCATGCCGATGGTATTGGCCTGTTCGACTTGCTGAATCAACTCGCGCGCCAGTTCTTCAAGCGGTCGCAGTGCCGCGCCGCCGCGCCATTGGTACAGATCGAGCGTGCCCGGCAATTCGCTGAAGCGCGCACCCGCAAACGTCAGGTGTCCGTGATCGCGTGAAAGTACGCGGAAGTCCAGCGCCTCTAGCGCCTGCGCCGTCGCTTCCGTGCAACGATTCCAGGGCGGAATAAACACCGGGAACCACGCCGACCCAAACGCCGTGTTCATCCGCGCTTGCCCAGCGGCGATGTCGGCAAGCTGTTCGTCAAAACTACGGCCGGGGCCGAATTCGCATTTCTTGCCGGTGCGTTCGTGATTCGTGTGCAGCCAGCCGTGCTGGTTCAATTCGATCAATTGCGGCTGGCGCTGTTGAAAGGTTGTGAGCAAGGCAAGGCCCGCTTCGGTCAGTCGCCCTGGAATGACGCCCAGATTGAGCGGCGTTTCGGCGTGCTGAAACAGGTTGAGCAGGCGGTGCAGCGAGGGTTCATCCTCATCCACATCATCATCGCGAAAGAACAGACGTAACGGTGCGTCACGCCGGGCGCGCTGTTGCAAGGCGCTTTCCAATTGGGCAACGAATGGATTCATTAATAATTTGTTTCGGCTGCGGCGTGCAATTCACCCGCCAGCAAGGCCGCCAATAAGGCCGCCGTTTTGGGCGCGCCTTGCAAATCGAGCGGCATGGTGGGCACGGAGAGTGGCTGCGCAAGACTGCGCGTGATCGCTGACGCCAGATATTCCGGCGTCAGTTGCGCCGGTTCCAGCACCTTGACGTAGCCCCACGCGGCCAGCTTGCGCGCGCGCAAGGTTTGCTCGTGATTGTCGTGTTCGTTGAAAGGGTAGACCAGCGCGCGCACCTGTGCCGACACCAAGTCCATGCACGTGTTGTAACCCGCCATGCTGATGGAGAGAGCGGCCTGTTGCAGCCAGGCCGGAAACTCCGTGGTGTGGCGTTCCAGCGTGACGTCGGGGCGTCCGGCGGCCTGTTGCCGCAATTGGTCGAACTGTTCGTCGGGCATGTGCGGGCCGGTGAAAATTTGCCAGCGCTGCGGCTGGGCCAAGTGCGGCGCTGCCGCCAAGGCGCAAGCGATTAACTCGTGCCCCACGCGCCCGCCGCCGATGCTGACCACGATCAAGGGTTCAGTTGTAACCTGCGCAGGCGCTCGGGCGGGAGCGGGTTGCGCGACATAGCCGGTGTAACGAAGCGGGCAAGCCAGTTGCGCCACACTGCCGAAGGTTTCTTCCAGGCGTTGTAAATGCGGGTCGGCGTGAACCAGCAGCAGATCGAAATACTGCTTCAGTAAGGCGCAGACATCCGCTTCGTAACGCGCCTGGTCGGGCCGGTGCACCAGAATGTCGCGCAGGCTGCACACGATTTTGGTGGCGGGGTAGGTGGCGCGGGCCTGGGCCAGCAGGGGCAGTAACTCAAACTTGAATTTCTTGCGGCCAAACGGGAACAGTTCGATCAGCAAAATGTCCGGGGCGAAACGCTCAAACGTGGCTTGCAATAATTCTTTGCGCCGTGCTTTGACTTCGCCGAGGCTGGCTTGGCCGTCCACCACAAACAACTGTTCAAACGCGGCGTCAGAGCGCAGCGCGGGCAGGTAAATGACTTCCACCCAGGCGGGCCAGTGAAAGCCGGGCACGGCTTCGCCGCCATACAGAAAACAGATATCGAAATCGCGCAACGCAAACAGCAATTCGCGGCTGCGGATCAAATGTCCGATGCCCAGCAAGGACTGGCAATAAAATAGGACGCGCTTTTTCATAACGAAGCGGTTTGGCCGCGCTCTTCTACTGATTTCAAACAGTCCAAAAACAATTGTTGCAACGTGCGCACATTCGCTTCAGCCTCAAACAAACGACAAACCTTCGCGCGCGCGGCTTGTCCCAGCCGTTGCCGCAATTCGGGCGCGGCCAGCAACGTGACGATGGCGTCCGCCAACGCTCGTGCATCTTTGGGCGGCACCAGCCAGCCGCTGACGCCGTGTTCGATCAATTCGGGAATGCCCGAAATGCCGGTCGAAACCACCGGCAAGCCTGAGGCCATTGCTTCGACCAGTACGTTGGGGATGCCGTCGCGGTCGTTATTCTCGGCGATTTGGCAGGGCAAGGCGAAAAGGGTCGCCTGCTGATAAATCTGCCGCAAGGTCTCTTGCGTGACGGCAGGTTGCATCAGCACCGTGTCGTCTAAACCCAATTCATGAATCAGCGCCGTGATTTCCTGTTCGCGCACGCCCGCGCCGCTGATGAACCGACATTGAAAGCGCAGCCCCCGCGCTTTCAACAAACGGCAAGCTTCGATGAGAAAGGGAAAGCCTTTCTTCTCGACCACGCGGCCCACCGTCAGCACGACCGGTATCTCCGGTTCCTCCGTCGTTGCCGCACGCGGCGCGAATTGCCGCGTATCCAGCCCATGATAGACGGTGTAAATGGGCGTCTCGGTGACGCCCAACGCTTTCAAGTGCGTCCGATTCGCTTGTGTGCAAGTCACCGCGAATTTTGCCCGACGTAGTTTTGTTGGCAAGAGATCGCCGGGGTTGAGCGCCTGCACATAAATGTCTTTGGCGTGCGCGGTGAAGCTGAACGGCACGCCGCAAAGCTGGCTGGCGAACATCGTGACGGTCGTTGCGGTATGGCAGAAATGCGCATGCAGATGGCGCAGCGTGCCCTGCGCCAGGACTTGTTGCGCGATAAAACCGGCCTGCAAAAACTCCTTGAAAAAACTGGTTGCGGGTTGCCGCCAGGAACCTTGGCGATGTTTGAAGGCGCGTTGCACAGCAGTCAGCAGCGTTTGCACATACGCCACTGGGCGCGCTTTGAAGAGCGGCCAATGGCTGGCAAAAAACTGCGGCGCATTCAACCGCAGCCAAGCGGGAAAGGGCACTTCGCTAAGCGAACTGAGTTGCGGCAAATAGTGAATGGGCGCGCGCGTTGCCTCGACCACGGCGTGGCGCTGCGGGTCGGCTAAGTCGAGGATGGAAAAGAGCCGCAGGTTTAGACCCAATCGTTCGAGCAGGTAAATTTCATTCGCGATGAACGTTTCTGACGTGCGAGGATAGCTTTTGAGAACATAGCCGATTTCGTCGGCGTTGGGCGGCGCGGTGTGCAAATGCATTGGCAATGCTTACCCAACCGCGCCGGATTCTGTCAACCAACTTCTTCGGCTCAGCAGCTTAGATTTTTGGCTCAATAGCTGTTTCTAGGAGCCGAATCCCGGCTCCTTTCCATGCTCTTTGAGAAAGAAATCAAGATCAGCATACTGTGTTTATGCTGCGAATCGATAACCTGATAGACGATGAGAAATGTTACGAGAGCGTGCGCCAACTGCGCTGGCCGGACGGGATTCGGTGTGCATGGTGTAAGTCTGACCGTGTAAAAAAACGCGGCTTCCATCAACCAACGTCGGCAGGAGCGGCAACGCTATCATTGCAAGGCTTGTAAGCGCGACTTCGATGATCTGACCAACACCGTTTTTGCCGGCCATCATCAACCTTTACGCAAGTGGGTGTTGTGTCTCTATCTGATGGGACTCAACTTATCGAACCTACAGATCGCACAGGAACTGGACCTCGACAAGGATGACGTCCAGCAGATGACGACGCAGTTGCGCAGTGATGTGGTCGAGCGCAAACCCGCGCCCGTCTTGACGGGCGAAGTCGAAAGCGACGAGGTGTACATCGTCGCGGGCCACAAAGGACATCCGCTGGCCGTCAAAAAAAGGTCGCACCGGACGCCGCCGACGGTTGAAAGGGGAACGCGGACGCGGCACGCTAGCGAAAGAAAAACCGCCCGCGCGAGGGTTAGTGCAACGCGACGGTCAAGTCGCTATTCAGATGTTGCCCGATGTCAAACAACGCACGATCAAGCCCGTCCACACAGCGACAATCGCGGCGGGAACGCTGATCTATACCGATGAATACGACATTTACCAGTGCTGCCCGCATTAAACAGCGCCAGTACCTCGCCGGTCGTAAGCGCCCGATTGTAAATGCCCACTTCATCCAATTGCCCACGCCAGTTACGCCCGCCGCCGCCCCACGCGCCTAAGCGCAGGAATTGTGTGCCATCGTAAACAGGCGCTTGTGTGCCGCTGGCCGGGCCGACTTCCACGCCGTTCACATACACACGCGTGACGCGATTCGCATCCAGCGTCAGCGCCACGTATTGCCAAACATCGGCGGTCAAATTGAACGTAATGACGGGCTGGATTCCTGCTACGCCCCAGATGTATTGGTTCAACGTGCCGCCATTTTGTTGCAGCACCCAGGCGCGGTTGTCGGTGTGGTTGTTGTCAATGATGTTGGCGTAGGCGGTTTGCGTCGCGCCCGGTTTGACCCACAGCGCCAGCGTGAACGTCGGCAGATTGAACCACGCGCCCAACTCGATAGCATCGTCCACACCATCGAAGGTAAACGCCTGTCCGACGCGGCTAGTGTTGAACGTGACGCCATTCCGCAACGTGCCGGGATGCGCGTTCAAGACGTCGTTGGCATTGCCTTCACCGCGATACCAACTTACCAAACCCGTCGGAGCAGTGGTGCAGGCTGCCCCGACGTTGATCGTTACGGTCTTGGTGCCACTTACAGCGTTTTCGGTTTGAGTGTTCAGGCAGAAGAGACGAACCACGGAGGACTGGGAACACGGGAGCAGACTGACCTTGTTTTCCCCGTGCGCCCGCTGCTCCCCGAGGTTGATTCTGCCTGAACATCCAAGTCGAAACTGCTGTAAGACAGGCGGCGTCCAATCGAATCTGTAAATGCGAATCAAGGGTAAGGGCGCAAACCCAACAGACGTTGTAGAGTTGGGTTGTGAAACCAGAAAATCAACTCATACAACTCTATCTGTGAGTTTGCGCCGTCTACGATAAGCATCCGACGCTGAAGTATCAACGTTGGAGCAAGAACACGACCGAACCAGTCTTTACGGACCAGGAAGCGATGACCATCTACCTGTTTGGACATTTGCAAGAGCGCTTCAAAATCAAAGCCATCCATGTCTATATCAAGCAGCATTGGAGCGCTTGGTTTCCGCACCTGCCCAGTTATCAAGCTTTCAATCACCGGCGCAATCTGCTGGAGGACGTGTGGCCAGTGCTGCTCGGCGAGTTGCTGTCCCAAATGGAACTGCCAGCAAAAGAAGCAGTCCTTGTGCCCTTGCCGGGCACCTTATTTGGCGACAAAGCCTACCCCGATCAGGCGACCAAGCAGGCACTGGCAGCGCGCACGGCACGACGATTTGTACGCCAGACAAGAAAGAGAAAGGTCAGGCCGTCTATCACGTCGGCCAAAGCGGGTTATGGTCGCGTTTCGTTTCCGCCATGCGCCAGCCAATCGAATCAATCTTCAATTGGCTGGTGGAGAAAACCGGCATTCAGAATGCTGTCAAGGTTCGTTCCAGTGAAGGCTTGCGAGTTCACTGCCATGGAAAACTGACGGCAGCCTTCTATTTGCTCTGCTTTAACCCTTGATTCGCATGACGACCTTTTTCATACGTTGAGGTATTCGATATTCGATAGGATCAGCTTGGGATTGAAACGATTTATGTATACGGCACGTTATTACTTGGCTAAACGCTTCCACGCGTTGACCGACCAGAAAAGTCTCAGTAGCATTGCCGCTCGTCAGTGCCAACGCGGGCTTGGCCGATGGTGGCGCTTATTCGTGGTGGTAACTGTTACGTGCTTAACAACCTTACGAAATCAGCTAACAGGTCACACATATGCGTTTATTGATTCGCTTGCTGCCACTCAGCAACCCCGCTTCTTTGCCGTTGGATAATTACCCCTTAGCCGGAGTGATCTATCGGTCTGTCGCCAGCGTCGCGCCGGATTACGCCGAGTTTTTGCACGAAGAAGGCTTTGCCGCGCACGTACCCAACAAAGAACCCCGCAGCCCCGAACACAAACGCTTCAAGTTTTTTGTGTTTTCCCGCCTCGAACAGTCTGGCAAACGTATCGCCAATGGCAGGCAATGGCTCAGCCCGCGTCCGGTAGATTGGAAAGTCGCTTCGCCGCTGGACGAACTGATGCAGTTGTTTGCCAGCGGCTTGATTTCACAAGGGACAATTCGCATCGGCGATAAAGCTGGCGGTTGTGAATTCGAGGTTACAGAGATTATCGAACTCCGTGCGCCGCAGATGCGCCGCGCAGCACATTTCAAAACCTTATCGCCCTTGTTCGTGAGTGTAGATGAGAGCCGCGCGGATGGCAGCCGGACGAAACAACATCTGCGTGCTGATGACCGCCGCTTTGCCGGGCAAATTCGCGCCAACCTCATCAGAAAATATCAGGCGCTGACTGGCGCCGAGCCTGCAAATAGCGAATTACACTTTCAATTCGACGGCCCGCCCAAATCTCAATTGGTGCAGTATCGGGAAACGAATCATCACTGTTACCTCGGTAATTTCACCGTCAGCGGCAGCGCGGAACTGATTCGTCTCGGTTGGGATTGCGGCTTTGGCGAAGCCAATTCGAAAGGCTTTGGGATGGCCGAATACCTCTTCAAGTAATGTCAGTGTCAAAACGTCAAAACCATCTGAGACGCCGCTGCCAAAGCGGTGCTACGACTTTTGACCGAGGTGATTTACCATCAACTACCCAATCCGCGAGAACCGATTCAACAACCTTCGATCAGACTGACTTGCTCGCCTTGGCTGGGCCGCGTGTTTTCAACCGTGGACAGACATATTTTGAACAAGGGCATGTGATCGCGCTGCTGCTATCGAACGAGCAATCGCGTGCTTGGGTGTTCGGCGAAAGGCCATATCGTGTGACGCTGGCTTGCTGCGATAACAGTTGGCATGCCGAATGCGATTGTCCGATTGGAAAAGGCCGCGGTCTTTGCAAGCACGCCGTGGCATTGGGGCTGGCTTGGTTGCACCGTCACAACGGGCCGCCCTTAAAAGACGGAAACCGCTTGCTGGAATTCGTCATTCACACCCTAATGAGTTTGGAGCACGCAACAAAGGCCAATGCTGACTGGCTTCAATGCGTGCAGGTCACACTCGAGAAGTTGCTCGATCAGGGCCAGTTGCGCACAGCCCTCAAATTGATCGAGCAATCTCTGCTGATGCAGGCCGAAGCCCAGCGCTTGCCGAATGTAAACCTGGTTGAACTTGCGCGCCTGGAAGACATGCTCTGCCAGTTTCACCAAATCGTATGTCAAAGAGACGCCATCTCGCTAGCAACACGCGCGCGGCGCTTGCTCAAACTGCAACTCGGTCTGGTTGGCGAGGGTATTGCGCTAACTCCGTTTGGCGAAAAGCTAGCCAGGCTGAATGCAGAAGTTTTTGGCAACGACTGGGCTGCGGCCTATCAAAAGCAAAGCAAAGAATTTTGGGCAACACTTGCCACGCTCGAAGACGCAAAATTAAATCTGGTGCAACGACGCCAACGGGTTTGGCTCGCACAAAGTTTGCAAATGCCAACTCCGCAAGCCAGCCATTCTGACCAGGCGACCTTGCCAACTGAAGGCAGCGAGAAGAGCGCAGGAAATAGCGACCTTGTGCAAAACTGCTTGGCGGCGGGAAACCTCGAAGCGGCCTGGCAGGCAGCTCAGGCCGGTGGTTGCAGCGATGCGTTATGGCTGAGATTGACCTCAATGCGTGCCCGCCAGTATCCGGCAGAGTCTTTGATTGTTTATCAACGCTTGATTCGACGGGCCTGCGACCGCAAAGACGGCTACTCCGCCCAACAAGCTTTCAAGTTGCTGCCCATCGTGCGCCGCCTCTTGCAACGGTTGAGTCGGATTGAGGAGTTTGACGAATTCGTATCGAGTCTAGTCGAGCGATATGGTCATCAACGAACCTTCCGCCACCGGCAAAGCGCAAAATAATTGCCAATCAATTTCCAGCGGCAAGGCGGGCGCCTGAGATTGACCCAGGATTGAATGCATAAATCAACGGCCGTTCGGATTGTGGAAGTAAGTGTGGAAGTAAAAGCAAAAGGCCGCGTGTGCGGCCTTTGTAAGTGCTTGCAATAATTGGCTCCTCAGGTAGGACTCGAACCTACAACCCCCCGGTTAACAGCCGGGTGCTCTGCCATTGAGCTACTGAGGAGCATAACCTCATCCGATTTAGGAAGCGTGAAAATACAATACGCGCCAATGTCTGTCAACCGGCTTTCGTGCGCTACGGGGGGTGGTTGACTTCACTAATAACAGGCAGTAGAAATTGCCCAAGGCTTGTTTCCGCGCGCAATAAGTAGGGCTGGCAGTGACCGCAGGCTGGTTTCGCTAAATTTCTTTGAGCGCGAAACAATGAATAGCTGACTGGGTTAAGAATGAGAGAAAAGCTGGCAACTTTGGTGTTAATGACTGCCGCTTTGGTGGCTTGTACCGCTCATAAACAACCGGCTGTAGAAACATTGAAGCCTGGTGCAGCGGCGTATCAGTTAAAAGTTCCGCTAGGGTTGGATTTGGAAGCCGCTTCTTACTCTGTGCCACAGGAAAATCCTTTAACCGAAGCGAAGCTCAAGCTGGGCAGGCGGCTCTATTTTGACAAGGCGCTTTCAAGCAACAACACGCTGTCGTGTGCGTCGTGTCATCTTCCTGAAAAAGGTTTTGCTGATCCGCGGCAGTTCTCGCTGGGCGTGCATGGGCAAAAGGGTGGCCGCCAGGCACCTGCCCTCATCAATCGCGCGTTCAGTCGCAAACAGTTTTGGGACGGGCGTGCCGCTTCGTTGGAAGTGCAGGCGTTGGGGCCAATTATGAATCCAATCGAGATGGCCCGCCCGAACATGAAAAGCGTGGTCAGCCGGTTGGAAAAAGATGCCAGCTATGTGGCGGCGTTCAAGGCTGCTTTCCTGGCGGAAGGCGGGGCCATCAATGACATCACAATTAGCCGTGCCCTCGCCAGTTTTGAGCGGAGCATTATGTCGGGCAATAGCCCGTATGATCGCTTCACGCAATTAAAGGACTCGTCGGCAATGAGCGAGTCGGCGCAACGGGGCTATCATCTGTTTCTGGGCAAAGCCAATTGTGCGAGTTGCCACGTGGGTTTCAATTTCACGGATGAGAGCTATCACAACTTGGGGTTGGGCGTGAATGCGAAAAAGCCCGATTTGGGCCGGTATGCAATCAGCAAACTGGACGGGCAACAAGGCGCGTTCAAAACGCCGACCTTGCGCGAGATCGCGAATACCGCGCCGTATATGAATGACGGTTCGCTGAAAACACTGGAAGAGGTCATTGAGTTTTATGACAAAGGCTGTCGCGAAAACAAATGGCTGTCGGCGAAGATCAAACCGTTGGGCCTGACGACTCAGGAAAAACAGGATTTGGTCGAGTTTCTCAAGGCGCTTTCCGGCGAAGTTGTGTGGTACGGCAAAGACGAGGATCTGAAACATGCTGCGGCGCAGAGCCGATATGGAGTGGGGAAGATGTAATCGCCGAGGAGTGATGGTTACAAAACAGAAACGGCAGGCCATCTGATCCTGCCGTTTCTAGTTTTGATGGACCAGAGGAGGATCGAACTCCTGACCTCCGCATTGCGAACGCGGCGCTCTCCCAGCTGAGCTACTGGCCCGAAAACGTGCGTGATCTTAGCCGCTGGGTTTCGGGCTGTCAAGTTGAGGGTTGGACGTTGCTTCGGCTGCTGGAAAAGGAGAGAAAGTGCCTATGAATACGGCTTTATTCGACGATTTGGACGCGGCCTTGTACGTGGAAGAAGTGACTGTTCCAGCCGACGATTCGTTGGCGCAAATCCTGGCTGACGTGCAACAGAGCCAGGTGTGCGGCGCGTGTCAAAACAACTGGCCGCTCGTCTTTGGCGAAGGCGACGCCAAGGCTGAATTGATGTTGATCGGCGAAGGCCCCGGCGTAGACGATGCGGCGACGGGGTTGCCGTTTCAGGGACAGGCGGGCGTGTTGCTGAACAAGATGCTGGCCGCCATCAATGTGGCGCGCGTGGAATGTTATGTGTGCAATGTCATCAAGCGCATTCCGCCGGGGCAGCGCAAATTTTCTGTGGAAGAGATCGAAGATTGCCGGCCCTTTTTGCTGCGCCAGATTTTAGTCGTGCGCCCGCGGTTGATCGTGGCGTTTGGCGCGTTGGCGGCGCAAACCTTGATCCGCTCGAAAAAGACCATTTCGGAATTGCGCGGTCGCCAATTCACGCTGCGGCTCAATGCGTTTGAAGTTCCTGTCCTGCCGACTTTCAACCCCGCCTATCTGTTACGCGTGGCCGAAAAGAAGCGTGAGGCGTGGGATGATTTGAAGCAGGTGCGCGCATTGCTCAAACGTTGACCCGCCGGTCACGCGGGACGCTTTTTATCGCCTACAGGTGTTTCTTCTTTGCCCGGCGCCAGCACGAATTGCTCGCGGGTGGGTGCTTTGATGTCCAGTTCGTCAAACGCGAGTTTGATGCGGCGGCGCAATTCGCGGGCGATTTCGGCTTGTTTGTTGGCGGCGGTTTTGGCGGTCAGGCGCAATCCGATGCTGGTGTGGGTGAGCCGTTCGACGCCCAGCATGAGGGGTTCTTCAATGAGATCAGTGGGGCGCTCCGTGCGCATCTGGTGGGCGGTGGCGAGCATCGCTTTCATCGCGCGGTCAATGTCCTCGGTGTAATCAACTTCAAAATCGAGCACCGCGCGGGACCAATCCTTTGAGAAGTTCGAGACCGTCGCAATCGTGCCGTTCGGAATCGTTGTCAGCGACCCATCCAGCGCGCGCACCAGCGTCATGCGCAGCGTCAGCCGTTCGACCGTGCCGCTCGTTTCGCCAACCTTGATCGTATCGCCGACGTTATATTGGTCTTCCAACAGAATCATAAAGCCAGCAAAAAAATCCTTGATCAGGCTTTGCGCGCCAAAGCCGACGGCAATGCCGATAACCCCGGCGCTGGCGAGAATGGGCGTGACGTTGACATCCAGGTGTTGCAAGACCGCCAGCAGGCCAATGAAGAAAATGACGGTTTGCGCCACGCCGCGAAAGATGGCCGAGAGCGTTTGCGCACGGCGGTTGGCGGTCGTTTCACCGCGTTCGATGGCGCGGCGTTCAAAGAGCTTGAAACCTGTGCGAATGAGCGCGGTGGCGAAGCGGGCCAGGAAAATCGTCGCCACCACATCAATGGCGAGGTTCACGCCCGTATCGAAGAGCCAAGTGCCGGCGTGCGCGCGGATCAATTCCAGGCGTTCACTGAGCGTCTCGATACGCGAGCGTGTTTGTGGCAATAGGAAAATGATAAAGAGCGCATAGAGCACCCAGACGGTGGTGCGCAACGCGTTGCCGCCCCATTCAAGCAAAAAGTCTCGTAATGAGTTTGGTTCATCCGGCTGTGTTTCCAACAGCGCAAAACGTCGCTGTAAACGGCGTCTTGCCACGCCGATAAGCCAATGCGCCATCCAAGCCAGAACGCCCGTAAAAACGGCCAACAGAATGATAACGGGGATTTCGTTGTTCACGCGCGCCAGTCTAAAAGCAAACGCCGAAAGTTCAAAGCTGCGGCGATTGCGGCAGTGATGAACCTTCGGCGCTCAAGGAAAAAAAGCGATCAACGCTTTAGGGGCTAACCGCAAAGGCGTTGGCTTTGACAAGCGTTTCGCCGCTCGGATTGGTGATGATGAGATTGCGCAAGTTGGTCAATGCCGCTGTGGAGATCACCACGCGCACATTGAGTTGTGTGGAATTCAAATAGGTTGTCGCGGTGGTGATGCCGCCGCCGCTCAATTGCACTTGTGTGCCCGGCACGAAACCTGTGCCGGAGAGGGTGATGGTCACCGTTTTCCCCGCTTTCCCCATCGAGGGCGAAACGGATGTGACGCTCAGGCTGGCCGCGTTGTTGGCCAGCACCGTCAGCTTCTGCGCGTTGGTGGTGCTGACGCCGCCACGGCCATCGCTGACGCGCAACGCCAACAGATGTTCGCCCAGCGGCAAGCGCACCTCGGCAACCGCGCCGCTGGCAATCGCTGTCCCGCGATCCAGCCAGGTGAAGCTGAGTTGATCGCCCTCCGGATCACTCGAAGCAGAGCCGTCCAATTGCACAGAAGCCTGACCGCTTTCATTGGCAATCAGCGTGTCAGGCAGCCGGTTGGCCACGGCCACGGGCGGTTGATTATTCAAATTATCAGCCACCGTGAGCGTAAATGGATTGCTGGTGCTGACGCCGCCGCGTCCATCATTGGCGTTGATGCGCAAGGTGTATAGCGCGGTGTTGTCGCCCGCCGGCGGTGCGATATGCAAGGTTGCCGTGCGCTGGGCCGAATTGGCTTTGGTTAGCGTGATGAACGCGGGCGCATTTTCCAGCGCAAACGTGACCGGGTCGCCGTCAGCATCGGTGGCGCGGATTTCGACTTCGATGGTTTGCCCGCGCACGACCGTTTGGTTGGGAATGGTTTCGATCACAGGCGCGTGATTGCCCACGGTGACCGGCGCCCACGAGAGACGCGCGGCTGCCAAACCGCCCGCGTCGTAATGCTCAAACCGCAAGGTATGCAGGCCCGCACTCAATTGCACATCTGCGGTGAAACTGGTTTCGGATTGATCCTTCCATTGGTCAAGGCGAATGACATCGTCCACATACAAACGCACGCCGTCATCGCCCGTCACGGCAAAGCGATAAACACCGGCGTCGAAATTGACCGCGCGCGTCCAGCGAATCGAGAAATTGTCTACCGGCACGTTGCAGGCCGCACTGGGGCTTTCCAATCCAAAACTGAAGTTGAGATTGCCCGCGCCGTCATCGCGCACCAGCACCGGCGTGCCCTGCAACAAACGGTTGCTGAAGTACTCGCCTTTCCAACGTTCAGCCGGGACGTTCGCCGCACACGACGACGCTTCGTTGACCTTGATCGTAAAGGCGGCGCTGGGCGTCTTGCCGCCTTTGCTGTCTTCGGCCTGCACGCGCACGTTGTCGAACATCCCCGCCGTCGTGGGCGTGAGCCGCAATGTAGCCGTGCGTTGCGCCGGATTGGCGTTGACGATGCTGGCGAAGCCGGGCGCGTTGAGCAGCGTGAACGTCACCGGGTCGCCGTCTTCATCGGTGGCGCTGAGCGGCACATCCAGCGTTTGGCCGCGCGTCAGGGTTTGCTCGCCCAACGTCGTGGTGATGACGGGCGCGCGATTGGCGGGGCCAGCGGGCGTCAGTTTGCGCACGCGCAGATTGCCCGCATCGCCGATGAAGACACTGCCATCCGCCGCCACCGTCACGCTGGAGGGCAGGTTCAGCTTGGCTTGTGCTGCCGCGCCGCCATCACCGTCAAACCCCGCCACGCCATTGCCCGCGATGGTTTTGATCAGGCGGCTCGCGCCATCCACGCGGCGCACGCGGTGGTTGCCTTGATCCACGATGTACAAATTGCCGTTGCCATCCACGCCGATGTCGGACGGATTGTTGAACTGCGCGTTGGTCGCTGGGCCGTCTTCGCCGCCGAAATTTTGCGTGCCGTCGCCCGCCGCGGTCGTGATGGTTTTGCTAACGGCATCCACGCGGCGTATGCGCTGATTGCCCCGGTCGGCGATATACAAATTGCCTTGCGCATCAAAGGCCAAGCCGGTCGGATTATTCAAGGTGGCTTGGTTGGCCGGGCCGTTGTCGCCGCCGAAGCCCGCGCCGCCATTGCCCGCGTAAGTCGTGATGAGGCCCGTTGCGGCATCCACACGGCGTATGCGCTGATTCGCCATGTCCGCGATATAAACGTTGTTCTGGGCGTCCACCGCCAACGCGCCGGGCCGATTCAAGCGCGCCGAAGTCGCCGAGCCGAAATCGCCGACGCTGCCGCCCACGCCATTCAACGAACCGGCGAAATGCGCGATGCGTCCGTCAGCGCCGATCTTGCGCACGCGATGAAAGACGGAATCGGAAACATAGATATTGCCCTGGGCATCTTGCGTATTCACAGCCACGGCCGCGCCGCCCGTCGCGCCAAAGCTGGCATAAATCGCCGGGCCATTGTCACCGCTGTTGGCATTCGCGCCATTGCCTGCCGCCGTGCGAATAACGCCCGGCGTTGCGCCCGCCAGGAAGACGCGGCGCACGTTGCGGCTCTGCGCGTCCACGATCAGCAACTGCCCGTCTTTGTCAAAGCTGAGCGCCGTCGTCGAACGCAGTGCTGCCGTAACGGCCAAATCGCCATCGCCGCTGAAACCATACGCGCCATTGCCCGCAACAGTGGAGATGGTAAACGCTGTAACACCGCCGCCCATGCCGCCGCTGGGCGTGACCGTGATGCGGAACGAAGCGCGCCCGACATTGCCGCGCGCATCGCGGGCCGTGAAATTGACCGTCGTCGTGCCTACCGGGAACAGCGCGCCAGACGTTGGCTCCGCCGTGACGGCGACATTGCCGTCCACCAAATCGGTCGCGGTCGGCAAAAGGAATGTCACATTCGCACCGCTCGCTGAAGCGGCTGGCGTCGTGACATCCGCCGGAACGTTGGTGAGCGTGGGCGGCGTGGTGTCTTGCACGACGACCGTTTGCGCGGGTGTGGAAGTCGTGCCACCTCGATTGTCCGAAACCGCGAGGCGCAGGCTGTGCGTGCCAATACCCAAAATCACCGTGGCCGTCGCGCTCGTGGCGATTGGCGTGTTGCCGTCGAACCACGCGAACGTAATGGGGTCGCCGTCAGGGTCGCTGCCGCTGCCACTGAGGGCGACCTGTCCGCCCGCCGCTGAAGCCGCTTCAAGCGGCGAAGCCACTGCGTTGGCATTGGCCGTCGGTGGGCGGTTGTTGGGCGAAGGTTCGGTGACCGTGACGTTGAATGCCGCGCTGTTGGTGAGGCCGCCCTTGCCGTCGCTGGCCTGAATTTGCAGGTTGTTGAACGTGCCCGTTTCAGTCGGTGCGAGCCGCAAGGTCGCCGTGCGTTGCGGCGGATTGACGTTGATGAGCGTGGCGAAGGCGGGCGCGTTCTGCAACGTGAAGCCCACGCTGTCGTTGTCTTCGTCGCTGGCGCTGACAGCCAGTTCCAGCGTTTGGCCTTTGACCAGCGTTTGATTGCCGATGTTCGAGGTGAAGACCGGCGCGCGATTGCCCGGCTGGGCGTTGTTATTGGCGATGCGGCGCACACGCGAGTTGGCGCTGTCGCCGACATACAGATTGCCCAGCGCATCAAACGCCAGGCTGGACGGCATGCTGAATTGCGCCTGCAAGGCCGGGCCGCCATCACCAGCGAAGCCTTGCGCGCCTGTGCCCGCGACGGTCTTGATCACTTGGCTGCCCGCGTTGACGCGGCGCACGCGGTGGTTGCCCTGCTCGACGAGGTAAAGATTGTTATTGCCATCCACTGCGACATCGCTGGGATTGTTCAGCACGGCATTATTCGCCGGGCCGTCATCGCCGCTGAAATCTTGCGCGCCCGTGCCTGCGATGGTGCTGATGTTTTTGGTCACGGCATCCACGCGGCGAATGCGCTGGTTGTTGCGGTCGGCGATAAAGAGATTGCCTTGCGCGTCGAAGGCCAAGCCGGTCGGATTGTTCATGCTTGCCAGCGTTGCCGCGCCACCATCGCCACTGAAACTTGCGGAGCCGTTGCCCGCATAAGTCGTGATCGTGTTGGTGCTGAGGTCTACGCGACGAATGCGGTGATTGCCGGAATCTGCGATGTAAACATTGCCTTGCGCATCCAGCGCGATGGCCGTGGGGCGCGTCAGCCGTGCCGCCGTGGCCGCGCCGTTATCGCCTTGCGAACCCGAGACGCCCGTCGGCGAACCGGCGAAATGCGCGATGCGTCCGTCGCTGGCGGTAACGCGCCGCACGCGGTGGAAGCTGGCGTCAGACACATACAGATTTCCCTGCGCGTCCACCGCCACGCCGCCCGGCGCGCCAAAGCTGGCATAGATGCCCAGATTGCCATCACCCGTGTTGGCGTTCGCGCCATTGCCCGCAACCGAGCGGATGACGCCTTGCGGATTCACCGCGCGCACGTTGCGGCTCAGGCCATCCACAAACAAAACATTGTTGTTGCGATCCACGCGCAAGGCGCGCGCTTCGCGCAAGGTGGCGTTCGTCGCCGGGCCGTTGTCGCCGCTGGAGCCGGAATTGCCGTTGCCCGCCAGCGTCGTGATGTTGCCAAACACCGCTTCAGGTGCAGGGCCGCCGCCGCCCTGATTGACCGTGATGCGAAACGAAGCGCGCCCAATATTGTTGCGCGCATCTTTCGCGGTGAAATTGACGACGGTGGTGCCGAGCGTGAAGAGCGCACCCGAAGGCGGATCAGCCGTGACCGTGACCGGGCCGTCCACTGCGTCAGTGGCGGTCGGCAAGGTGAACGTCACGGTTGCGCCGCTGGCCGAAGTCGCGGCTGTCGTCACATCCGCCGGAACGTTGGCGAAGACCGGCGGCGCGGTATCTTGCACGACGACGGTTTGCGGCGTGGTCGTGGCGCTGGCGTCTTTGGCGTCGGTCGCGCGCAACGTGATGCTGTGCGAACCGAAAGCGAGCGTGACATTGGCCGTCGCCGTCGTGGCGATGCGCGTTGCGCCGTCGAACCATTGGTATGTGACCGGGTCGCCATCGGGGTCAGTGGCCGTGCCAACCAAAGTGACTTGGCGACCCGCGGGCGAATTGGCTTCGAGTGGCGAGCCGAGAGGTTGTGCGCTCACCGTCGGCGCGCGATTCACATCGCTGACCGTCACCGTGAAGCTTTTGGTGTCGGTGGCGTCGCCATCATTGGCGACGATGGAAATTTGATAGACGCCCGCATCGCTGAAACCGGGCGCGAGTTGCAAGCTGGCCGTGCCATTGTTGGCGGGTGTAAACGTAGCAAAACTTGGTTTGTTATTGATCGTCAGCGTGAGCGGATCGTTGTTGCCATCGGTGGCGCTGATGTTCACCGTTTGCGTCTGGCCTTCATTGAGCGTGACGTTGCTGATGGCCGCCAGCACGGGTGGTTGATTCGGCGTTTGCACCAATCTGCGAATGCGGTTGTTGTTGGTGTCGGTGAACAGCAGCGAATTGTCAGGCAGCGCCAGCAAGCTGACCGTGTATTGAATATCGAAGTTGCCGGTCGGATTCGGAAAATCCATGCGCGCCCGATTGGCCGCGCCGCCATCGCCGCCAAACCCGCGCTCGCCCGTGCCCGCCATCAGGCTGACCGTGCCCAGGGCATCGGTGGGCGCAACGATGCGCATGATCTGATTCGTGCCTGAGTTCGTGACGTAAATATTCCCGGCGCTATCGGTGATGACATCGCGCGGACGATTGATGCCGCGCGGCTGATCGGCGATGGCGACAAACGTCGCCCCCGACTGGCGCAAGACGCGATTGGCCTTGGTGTCGGCAATCAGCAAACGACCTTGCGAATCAAAGGCAATGCCAGTTGCGCCGTTAGTCGCGAAGGGCGTGTCACCATCCGCGCCCGGCACGCGCAAACTTTGAATTACGCCGGTCGCGCCATCCACAATGCGGATGCGGTTGCTGCCCTGATCGGCGATGTAAATGTTGCCTTGCGCGGTGACCGCGACATCGGTGGGGAAGATGACCGCGCGACTGGCCGGGCCGCCATCGCCGATGTTGCCGTTCGTGCCGTAACCGGAATTGGGCACGACATCGTTGACGCCAACCAGGTCTTTGATCTGACCGGGCGGCACGCTGATGCTGTTGGCAGGGTTGTTGGGGAAAAGCGTGACCTCGGCGTTCGAGGTGTTCAGAAAGCGGATGTGGCCGCTGCGGCGTCCGCTGACGGTGTTGGGCGGTTTGATCAGCGCGCCGTATTGCGAATCCACGATGTACAAACCATTGCTGACCGCAAACAGACCTTGCGGCGATTCGAAACTCGCCGTGATGATGCGGTCGTCATTGCGCTGGATGGTGGCGTTGTTGTTGAGCGTGACGATGTGGCCGGGTTGTACCGTGCGTTCCCAGGCCGTGCCGCCAAACAGCGTGACAGGCGTCGTGCCGCGATTGACATAACGCAGCAGGCTGATCGGCGACGGCGTCGTGTCGGCGATAAACAGATTGCCTTGCGTGTCTACGGCAATGCCGGTGGAGCCTTGCAATTCCGAACTCGTCGCCGGGATGTTGTCATACGGCCCTTCCTGTCCGTTGCCAACCACGGTGTTGATTTGCTTGGCGCCGATGCTGACGCCCGCGACGGTGACGGATGCATTGCTCAAATTGGCATAGCGCGCCCGCCGGAACAGAAAGTCGGGAATGAACAAGCCGTTGGCATCGGCGGCAAACGGCACGCTGCGCTGATCGGTGCTGCTCGGCAAGGTGATGTTGGCCGCGAGCGCCAAGCCGCCATCGCCGCAGGTGGGCCGGTTGAGCTGATCGCAAACCGTGGCGCTGTTGTCACCCACCACGGCGGTCACGGTGCCGTTGGCATCCACCCGCGCGTATTGCTGGCGATTGCCGAGCGCCACATAAATCGTCCCGTTGGGCGCGAGCGTCAGCCCCGTCGGGAAATCCAGCCGCGAGGCGATGGAAGTGATCGTGCCCGCGCCATCAATTTTGCGCACCGCGCCCGGATTGCGCCGCGCGTCGCCACCCTCGGCAATCAGCAAATTGCCCGCACTGTCAATGATCATGCCCAAGGGGCTGACGATACGCGCTTCGGTCGCCGCGCCATTGTCGCCATTGCCCGTGCCCGGTTCGCCGCCCCCGGCATACACGCTTTCCTGCCCGGTCGCGCCATCCAGACGCCAGATCACTTTGGTGGTCGAATTGATGGTCAGCGTGCTGACATAAAAGAAATCGCGCGTTTGCGGTTTGAAGGCCAGCGCCCGCAGTTCGGGCCGCGCGATGGAAAAAACCTGGCCGATCATGCCCGGCGCGGTCGTCGCGCCAAAAAAGGTGAGACTTTGCGTGCCGACGTTGATCACGCGAATCGCATTGACCAGCGGCGTGCAGATGTAAACAGCATTGCCCGACGGGTCTACGACCAGGCCCGTCACCAGCGATAAATCCACTTCGCGCGCCATGCCGAGTTCCGGTACCGCGCCGCTGCCCGCGACCAAGCCGATTTGTCCCGGCGGAATCGTCGCGCCCGCCAGTGTGACCGCGTTGGCGGTGGTATTGACGAAGCGCAACAGGCTGGAATTGTTGACTTCGTCCACCACATAAAAGCCGCGCCCCAACGGGTCGAGTGCCGTGGCCGAAGGGTAAACCATCGGCGCCTCGCGCGGCGGCACGTTGTTGGAAAAGCCGCCGCCCGCAATCGTCGAAATGATCGTGCGCGCCCCCACGCCGCCTTGTACCGGGGCGGCCAAGCCAAAGGCCGTCCCTATGCGCGCCAGGAAACCTGACACTTGTGTTTCCATCGCCGCTGCCTGGTGTGTTTGCCAAACAGCGCCGCCCACGCCGAGAGCGAGCAAAGTCAGAGTGAACCCCAACCGGCGTTGCAAACGGGAAAGCAGGTGAGGCACAGACACGCGTGGTCGCAGGTGAGGAAAACGATTCATGCAAAAACTCCTAGCGGACAGGACTACCAGGCGACGCCGGGCGTTGCGGAACAATTAATTCGGGTAATTCAGGCGGGGCTAGCAAGCGGGGTGTTCTTTGCCAGTAGCAGCGGTCAGCCAGTTCGTAGGAGAAAATCCGCCGGGATTTTCAGCAAAATAAAGCCGTGGGATCAATCAGAACGCCGTACCAGTCATTTACCAAACCCGGACACCAAACTCATTCGCCAAACACCAATGCAAGTCACTCTCTCGGTTCGTAACGTTTGCTTACTTTGCATCGTTGACCGGTGACGGGCCGGTGACAGGATGACGGGATGTGCCGATGCAAACCAGGGGTCAAATTTGTTGTGGTGCAGGGGTCTGAGGTTCGCCACAACGGCGGCCATTCAAGCGCATGTCCCAAGCGCAAGTCAAGTCATGTTTCTGCTTGATTTTACGGCTTTTGGACAAACATAAGATTAATTTGGGGACGATTACACAGACATGGCTGAACACTCTAAAAACGATGGTATTGCTCGACAAGCTGGCCTGCAATGATTTAACAAAGATAGACCTTCCTGGGAAGTTCACCATAGCTTGCAGTTACTCAATCATCCTCAATCGGCATGGTGTCGGATCAACTGCAACAAGTAATGGCCTAGTTATTCCTGCAAATGAAACTAGTACTCCATCAAGCTCCATCAAGCTGAAAATGAGGGATGTAGGGCGGGATTTAATCCCGCCCTACATCCCGGATGCGCTCTCAGCATCCATCACTTACAGCTTGATGGAGTACTAGCGCCTGCCCCGGCGTTAGATTGGGCAACCGGTTCCACAAGCCTTCGTCTACGCTGCCGAGAGAGCGTTTAAGTCGGTTGATGACATTGACGTCCGCAATTTTGTGCAAAACGTAATTGTTGATCAGTCCCAAAACTTCGTCGGGTAAGTGTTGTGGTAACTGCGTTACGAACATCAGGCCCAGCCAACGTTTGCGTCCGCGTTTGGCAATGCGCTCGATTTGTTGGTGCAGCACTGGCATCTGCTTGATGCGCTCTTTGGAGAGGAACTCGTGCGCCTCTTCAATCACCACGACAACCTTGCGCATTGGCTCACCCTTTTCGCTCGCCTGATAGTTTTCATCTTGCTGCAAATGCAACCCGCGTAGGATTTCAGAGATAGCTAGATTGTTGATTTGCGGCGAATCTGTGTCGCTCAGATCAATAATAGTTATGCGACTTGGTTCGGTCATTGCCTTATAGTTCGGTGGCGCGGCTTGCGGATTGTCAAAAATCTTCAGCCGCAACAACCGACTTAAGCTGCCTTGCACTTTACGCCAACTGCCGATGTGCCCTGGCAGCTTGGATTCTTTGATGATTGCCTGAATCTGCTTTGAATTCTCGCGTAGCGGCTTTACTTGTAAATAATTGAAGTCATCCGATCCCTCCACCGTGTCAGCACACATCCGCACAATCTCGTACATCATCTGCAAAATCAGGCGCGGATAACCCTGTTCCATTTCATCCAACTCAAACACTTTCTCTTCGTCGGCTTTGCTAAAAGGGTTGATCTTCGGATCGCGCATTAACCTGCGCGCGATGTCGTAGGCTTTTAGGAAGCGTTCCTCTTGTGCCGGGTTGAAGTCGAGAATCTCCATCACAGCATGTGGTGACAGATTCTCGTATTTCAGGCAGAACTCTTTGCGGTCTGCATATTGCGCATTGGTCGTCGCGCGTCCGACCAAATGATACAGGCCAACGTTCTTCACACCTTGTGGCGCCAAGCCGCGCTGCGCCAGCGCGGTCAGCATTACGGCGTCTTCCGTCTGCTGCATCATCTGCGTGTACTCGCCTTCCGTATCGAAGATGACCACCGCCACACCACTCGCGCCCAGCTTGCCAATCAAGCCGGAAACAGTGGTGGATTTGCCGCCGCCAGTCGTGCCGAGGATGCCGGTATGTCTGGGCAGCACGTCTTTGCGTGCCGTCGAAAACGAGACCAGCACGCTCTCGTAGCCAACCGCCAGCCCAATCGTCACATCGCCGAGCAAGCGCAAGCGCTCCGCCGTCTCCGCTTCACCGATCACAAAGACCGGGCTGTTGGGCAGCGGACGAAAGCGCGGCGGCACGAGTTTGTCCTCAAACTCTTCGCCGAGAATTTCCGCCTGCACGCGCCCATGATAACGCGGTGTAAAGGTCGCCCCACGCACCGTCGTGGTGACGACCAACGGCGCATCGGCGCGCAACCCGTCCGGCTCGGCAAAAGGCCCTTCGACAACGGCGGCCACATACTGCCGCCCGTCGCCACCTTTGCTAAGGGGGCGGCTCTTGATGCGCACGAGCGATTGCGAGGGCACGCTGCGAATCTCTTCAGCAGGCAACAGAATCGTCACCGTATTGTCCTTACTGGCGGGCATGTCGTACATCGTGCGCCCGACCGCGCCTTGAAACGCTTTGTCCTCCTGCCACGCGCCGCCTGCCAGGTTGATCTCTTCGTCCAGCAAGCCGACAAACTCGCCTGGCATGGTTGGTACGGCAGCGTCGCTGTTTGCGAGTCCATTACTTTGCGGTTGATCCATCTCTACCTCCCGCGGCGCGCGCGGGTCTCACGCTCGCCCAGATAACGAAACGGCTCGCCAGCGTTGGCATACGCCATTTGCACCGATGATAGAAAGCTATCCGCACTGAAGGTCGTGCCGCACACGGTATCGGCCAGATCAATCAGCATCGGAAAGCCGCGATGCTCTTGCAGAATGCTGTCGGCCAGCGCGATGTGCGCGGCCATTTCCGCGCAATCCTTGTGCGCGTAAAACAGGTAAGGCGGCGCGGCGTCCCAGGCGCGATAAAGGCCAATCACGATGTCTGAGGCGACTTCATCGCGGAATCGCTCCATCTCCTGTTTGACGCCGCTGCCTTCGCGGTAGCCGCCGTTTTCGATCATGCGTTCGATCTCCGGCTTGAGCGTTTGCACGATGGTAAATTCCAGCGGGCGCAAGGCTTGGCCGATCATCAGCCAATGACGTTTGCGTGGCGCGCTCGGCACAAAGACAAAACGCTTATGCTCGACATACCAGCGAATCAGGTCGAGGCTGAGCTTGATACGTTCGCGCTGCGACGACCACAGTCCCGTCAACAATTCGTAGGGCGCGGGGCTGCCGTGCCCCATCCGCCACGAAGCCTGCGACTTCTCACGCAAGATCGCGCGTTCGGCATATGCCATAATCCCGCGCTGCGCCAATTCGCTCAGTGAATCCTCTTCAAGCCCTTGTGACCCGCGCTTCTCTCGTTGTCCCAGCACCGCCAATACCTCCTCCACCGGATCGGCGAGTTTGGCGCGCAAGTCGCGGCGGTACAGGCGGTGTGCCCACGAGCCTTGTTCGCCGTTGTAAGAGACCAGGCAGACGCCAATTTGGGTGATCGTGAGCGGAAGCGTGTCGTGAACGACGCTCATGCCGTCACAGGCTTCGACGCAGTTGTTAGATCAACGTCAGCCTTAGTTTTGTGACTTGCCAATGAGTTTAGGCTCAGGTGATCGAAGAATGAAGAAGGCTTATATCTCTTGATCGGCTTTCGAAAGCTGAATTTCAGTTATTCCGTAACCAGCGAGGTAAATATGATCCAGATGGAACTGAAGATATTTTCGATTTAGCCCGTGCTCGCGACAGACGCTGAGTCTTTGGCCTTTACTGTGCTGTTCTTTATCAATCGCAAGTACTTCTAGGCTGGAAGGTACAATAGCTAAAACTCCCAAGTCCATCATACAGTGATGAGTTGGGCATAAGGCGATGATATTACTCGCGTGATCTGGGCCTCCGTACTTCTTTCTAATCGAATGTATAGGTCCCATCTACCATCGCGCCTGTTTGATGGTTTCTGGCTTAGGAGCACCTTGATCTGGCCGAACGGAATAAAGTATCTGCCATGATCACCGCAAAGCAGAACCATCCAGGCATGATCCTCGCTCCACTTGAGCATCTGAGCATATTTGGTTTTTGCCAGCGAGAACCAATAGTAGCCTCTCCGCTCATAGTAAGCCTGCGCGTTGTAGGCAATGAGGATACATTCTCGATTATCAACCACAAGGACGCTCTCACCTGTCTCCTTCACTTCTCCAAATCTTTCCAGGAAATTAGCCAGTTGCTGGATAGCAGTGGCACTCTCCTTAGTTCTTCCCGAAAATTTAATTCGCATAAGTTAGCTCCATAACCATTGAAGAGAATAATCAAAGGAAGAAACATCTACTACGAATTGCTGAGATGTAGAGGCGCATTCGCGGAGTAACCCTGACTGCTGATTCGACACTACCCGTACTCAGGCACCGTCAGGAAATGGGCGCGGGTGTAATCAAGTGCGGTCACATAAGGCGGCGAGGTAAAAACCAAGTCTATGGTCTCAGATCGCAAGCGTAATTTTCGCGCATCGCCCAAACGCGCTTCTACCTTTGCCGACGGGGCTTGAGCACAGAGCGTTTGAAATTCGTTGGCTTGTTTGCGCATCTGCTTGATGCGTTTGGCAAATTTCCCCAGCACGTCAGGTGGTTGCGTGTGCGCCTGGTAATGATGCCGAGAATGTATGATGTCGCGAGCGTTTGCGACGCTTGTTTTTGCCAGGATGAGCGAAGAAAAGGCCACCCAGAAAAATTCGCGTACTGGTTGAGTGGTTTCCAGATGCTTGATGTGCCAAGCCAACAACGCCAGCGCATTCGCCACTTCCGGCAGGAACCAATAATCACGATTCACGAACTCCGGCAATTGCCCGCGCTGCTGCAACGCCCGTGTCATTCGATTGGTCTTCAAAGCGGCCAAATCGCGCATTGTCCGCGAGGCCAGAGCTTCGTAGGCGCGCTCAATCTCATTGTCATTCAACACCTGCGCTTTGACTTTGGCGATGAGGCGGGCCAGTGGGTCAAGGTCGTAGCCGATGGCATGACGCCCCTTCAAACGCGCCTCGACCAGTGTTGTGCCACTGCCCGCCATTGGATCTAAAACGGTTTCACCAGGCTTCGAGTAGTAGCGCAGCCCATAGCCAACCAATTGCGGTGGACATTTAGCTGCATACGTGTGTAGCCCGTGCGTGGCGTAACGTGTATTTTGTCCTTCAAAATCAAGATTCGGCATACCTGTTATTTATACCGCGCCAAAATTTATCAATTGTATTTCAAAAACGGAAGGTGTCTTGAGCATGAGGCGCGCGCCCAGCACCTACCAGTCGAAACCGCCGCGCGGGGCTTGCGCCCAGCCTTGATTGAATACTGGGAAGAACTTGTGAACGGGGCGCAAAATCCAGCGCTGCCACGATTGCCCGACTGGCTTGCGCGGCCCGTTGCCTCTTGTTGCCCTCTTGAATGAAGTTGCCACGTTCAACCACCGCGAGCAGGCGCAATCCATTCACCCACGGCTTTGGCAAAGTCGTCATCAGGCAAACTGGCCGGCTCAAGTCGCCGCTTCGATGGTATAAGGCGGGTCGAAGGGCGCTGCCGCCTGCTGTCCGGCAATCCAGCGCAGCAGGTACACGAGTTTGGGATTTGTCTTGGTTTGCGTGAAGGTGTTGGGGAGAACTTCGAGCAGGAAGTGCGCGCCGAGGTCTTTGAAATAATCCATGTCGGCTTCGACCTTCACGCAATTCACGCCGTTAATCACTTTGGTGACGGTTTCGTGAAAGGAGAGTTGCACGTTGGCTTCGCCGAATTGGAGTTGCTTGAACGAACTGGTCGCGCCCGGATGCAAAAACACAGGGGCCGTCGCCCAGCCGCCATCCTCGCGCGCCAGTTTGATTTGTTCGATCAGTCGCGCGTCGGCAAAGGCAAAGAAACGGTCGCGCCGGGGTGGCGGGTCTTCCCAAAACAATTGCTTGAAATAATCGAGCGGGCGGCCCTGGCGCAATTGCACGGCTTTGAGCGCCGTGATGAGGTTGTGAAACGCGGCCAGCGCATCCATTTGCGGATCGGCGCCGTCGAGCAATTCATCGTGGCGCGCACGGGCTTCGGCCTCTCCGCTTAAACCCACCGTCATGAAATCTGTCAGCGTCCGGTCATTCGCCTTGAGCGTGTCCCAGTCGGCGAAGTTATAGCGGCTCTTTTTCGGTAACAGCATCAAGGCCAGCCGGTGCGTGGTGTCGAGTTGTACCTTGATGGGGAAAAAGCCCGCGTCGTGATGTTTTTTGGCCGCCACCAGCACGCTGTAATCGTCGCCGAAGTTGTCAAAGAACTCGACTTTGAATTGCGGCGGTTGCCCTTGCACCTCGTCGCGAAAAACCTGTTGGTGATTGCCGTTGTTGAGCGTCACCAGACTTTTGAACGCGGCGGCGATGGGACGCCGCGCGCCATCGAACAGTTCCAGATGAATAATGGGATTGCTTGGCATTGTTAGCTCCTTGGCTTGTTAAAACTTGTGCGCACTGCAACGGGAAATTCCCACAGCCCGATCTGATGATTGGACGTGGGTCAGGCGCAAGACGGTGACGGTCGCACCGAAACCGCTGCCGCTGACAATGGCGTCATAAGTCGGATTTGGCATAACTGGTTCTCCTGGCAGGCCGGGTTGGGGTCTGCATCTTTAACGAATGGATGGTTTCATTCCCACGACCGTGCGGGCTGTTGCAATCAAAACTTGGGCGGTGCGTGGGGCGTTTGTTGATGTTTGCTGAATCGTCACCGAGGCTGCTGCGTCCTGTCTCTGGCGATCACCCTGATTGCCTCGCTACGATCCGGTCTGAGTAAGACGGGCGCACTATAACCATAGCGTCTGCACGGCACAAGCTTTTACCAGTGCGCGCCAAGTTTGGCGGATAAATCTGGCGGAGCGGTTTTAGATCGGTTTTCACTTAGGTGTAGGGCAAAAGCTGCGCAGCGGGGCAGTACCGCGCGCGTGAGCAAGCGGAGCTTACGTCGTTGCGCCAGTCTGCCGTACTTGACGCGCCGCTTGCTCACGCGCGCGGTACTGCCCCAGCGCGGCGTGCCTACCGTACACGCAAATGAAAACCGATCTAGGTTGCCTTTAGTGCGTCCCAGGCTTTTTGCGCTTTGACATAACGGCGATTGATCTCTTCCCAACTCAGATTGGTCAGAAACGCGTCAATGTATTTGGCCGCCGCCGCGCCGTAATCCATCTGGTAGGCGTGCTCATACATATCCATCACCAGCAACGGCACGCTCGTCGGGGCATTATGCAGATGATCCCACGACCAATAGTTGTGTAACTCGCCCGTGTGCAGATTGAGACCCAGCATCACCCAACCTGAACCGCCGCCCAGCGCCGCGCCCGTGCGTTTGAATTCGGCTTCCCACGCTTCATGGCTGCCGAACGCTTGTTTGAGGGCGTTCAAGACGTCGCCGCCCGCTTTGCCCTCGCCGCCCAACAGGCTGAAATAGATTTCGTGCAGGACGACCGAGCCGGTGCGCAACGCCTCTTCGCGCTTCAAATCGCCGTATACATACGCGGGCAAGTCTTTGTCGGTAGCCATCGCGGCCAGCCGCTGTTCGACGACATTCAACGCCCGCAACGCGCCGCTGTAATTGTTTTCCCAATGCGAGCGGATCAGTTTTTCAGAAATGCCTTTCAGCTTGGCCGGATCAAACGGCAGCGGTTTGATTTGATGCTGTCCGGCAAAGGCTTTTGGCACTGCCGCCGGTTGTCGGGCGAACGCCACAGCGTTTTCGGCCAGCAGCAAACCAGTACCGCCACCGATTAACGCCGCCAAGGCCTCACGTCTAGCAATTGCTTTCATCACTTGCCTCCTTGAATTTTCACGTTGACTTTGGTTCCGGCGCGCAACTCATCAGTGCCGCGCGCCGCGATTTGTTCGCCGGCCGCCAACTCGCCAAAGACTTCGACCAGATCAACGCCCTGCTGATTCATCGAAGCCCCGCGTTTGACATCCACCCACTCGGTCACGCCGCCATTGATGCGAATGACGAACGAGCGTTCGGTCGTTGTCGCCACTGCCCCCGGCGGCACAAACAGCGACGGACGCGGACGCCGCGTCGGCCACGTTACTTCGGAAAACATGCCGGGCGCCAATCTGCCACGCGCGTTGCCGACTTCCAATTCGACCGGCATCGTGCGCGTTTTCGCATCAAGCGCATGGCTCACGCGCAAGACGCGGCCCGTGAACGTCTCGCCGGGAAATGCCGGCACGGTGAAGTTGATCTCTTTGCCTGGCGTTACGCCTGCGACTTCGGTCTCAGGCACGGCGACGACCAGCCGCAAGCGCGCAATTTGTTGCAGCCGTAGCATTGGCAACCCGCCCACACTATTCGCCGAACCAACCAAACTGCCCAGATGCGCGTTGCGTTCGGTGATGACGCCGTCAAAGGGCGCGGTGATCTTCAGATAGTCCTCGACGTTTTTGACGCCGCGCACCGCATCCAACAACGCCTTCTCGCTTTCTTCTAGTGCTCGCACCTGAGATTGCGCAGCCTTTTCGTTTTCCAGATAAAGCTGCACGCGCGCTTTGGCCCCTTCGACGTTGCGCTGGGCAATGTCTACATCATTGCCCGCGACTGCGCCCGGCGTAGCCGAAGCTGCTTTCAATCGTTGATATGTCGTCTCTTCGGCGGCGAGTTTGGCTTCGGCTTCCAGGCGTTGGGCTTTGATCGAACTGATGCGGGCGACGGCTTCGGCGCGTTGCGACTGGGCGGCGCGGGCGCGGGCCTCGGCTTCGCTGCGTTGCGTGTCAATTTCAGGCGCGCGCAAGGTGGCGAGCAATTGCCCCTGGCGCACGATGGAGCCGCGATCAACATTGATCGTTTGCACGAAGCCCTGCACTTTGGCGTAAAGCACCACGTCCTGATACGCCTGCAACTCGCCGGGCAAGCGCGTCTGGCGGTTGAGTTCGTGGGATTGCACGGTAGTCACGGTGATCGTGGGCGGGGCAGCAGGCGCGGCTTGCGCGGGTTGTGTGGTTGGCGGTTGCAGCGCTTTGCCGCCGCAGGAAAGGGCGAGGGCGGCGAGCGCGCAAGTCAGCAGGTGGAATAATTGTTTGCGTTTCATAAACGTCCTTACTTTATCGCGGTTGATCCAACGGGCGTGCGACCTGGGAGTAACAACCTGGGAGCGCAGGCATCCCTGCCTGCGGGGAGAAAAGTTGCGAAGCGTTCCTTTTCCTCTCTTTCGCAAGCGAGCGGCTAAAAAGCGGAAGCTGCGCGGCTTCTTTTTCAGCAGGCAGGGATGCCTGCGCTCCCAGGTTAGCCGTTTTGCGCATCGTTCGCTTTGACCTTCAACACTACGAAAGTCACATCGTCATCCTGCGCGCGGCCCTGAGCCCAGGCCTCGCCTGCCGCAACGAGATGTTCGATGAGCTGTTGCGGCGACTGGCTGGCGGCCTCGGCCAGCGCGCGTTTGGTGGCGGCATAATCAAACATTTCATCTTGCGGATTGAAGCGTTCCGGCAAACCGTCGCTCAGCAGCACGACGACATCCCCGGCGTTGAGCGTAGCTTCCGCTTGTTTGTATTGATAGCCCATCAGGCTGCCCAGGGGCAAAGCTCGGAGGGCGATCTCTTCGACCGCGCCGGTCAGCGCGCGATAAATCAGCACGGGCGGCATGCCGGCGATGCTGACAGACAATTGCTGGCCGTGCACTTTGACCAGCGTCATCGCCATAAACAGCCCGCGCAGCTTCATCTCTTTTAGCACGCGGCTCATGCGCTGCAAGATGTGCGGGATGTCTGGATGATAGGCCAGCGCAACGAACAAACTCTTGACCGATGACACCAGCGTGCCTGCCCGCAGGCCGTGTCCTGTGGCATCGCCCACGGCAATTGTCAGCGTGCCATCTTCGCCGAGATGAAAGTCGTAGTAATCGCCGCCGACTTCCGAAGCTGTTTTCATATACGCGGCGATTTCCAGGCGTGGTGATTGCGGTACGTTGCGCGGCAGCATTGAGAGTTGCAATTGGCGGGCTTCTTCCAACTCCTGAGTCTTGCGCTGGTGCTCGGCTTCGATGGCTTTGGCTTGCGATTCCGCCACTTCGGCGCGCAATTCGGCTTCCTGCAAACGGGTGCGCTCACGTTCTTTGGCCAACACACCGCGCAGCCGCAGCGAGTTCAGACCGATGCCGGAAAAGACCAGCCCCAGTCCGCAGAATGAATAGAACCACCAGGTTTGATAGAAGTGCGGCTTGAGGTAGAAGCTGAATGCCGCGCCCGTCTCGTTCCAGACGCCGTCATTGTTGGCGGCAATCACGCGGAAGCGGTACTGGCCGGGCGCGAGATTGGTGTAATACGCTGCGCGCCGCCCGCCCGCCGCGATCCAATCGTGGTCGTAACCTTCCAGCCGGTATTTGTAGCTGACCTTCTCCGGCGCCACAAAACTCAGACCGGCATATTGAAACTCGAAATTGCGTTGGCCGGGCGGAAGCTGGGCGGCTGTATTGTGGGGAAGAGAGGCGCCGTCAACGTTCACCTGTTCGATGACGACGGGCGGCGGGACGGTGTTGAGATGCAGATTGGCAGGATCAATAACGACGACGCCTTTGACGGTGGCAAACCACAATCCGCCGTCTTTTGTCTTTAATCCACTCTGCTGGTTATCAGAGCATTCTCTATTTTTCATGCCATCAGCCGTGCCATAGGCAATGCACGAAATAGATTTGATTTTCCCGGCAGCAAAATCAATAAGTTCCTGTCGTGTCGTGCGGAAAATGCCCTTATTGCAACTCATCCAAAAGTTGCCCCGATTATCTTCCAGGATCGTCCACACCACATCATCAAATAGCCCCTCGCTAGTGGTGTAGCGAGTAAAATGCTCATTGTTGAACAGGAACAATCCATTATCTGTCCCAATCCACAGAAAACTTTGTTGATCACCATAGAGATAACGAACAGACGTTGATAAACCCATCTGCGCCGTGTAATTCACTAGGTTCCCATTATGCAACTGGTTTAGCCCACGACCGGTGCCGATCCAAAGGTCACCTCTTCGATCAGAATATGTCGCAAATACATCTCTCCCAGACAAGCCTTCTTTCATTGTGTAGTGTGTATATAATCCGTTCTTGGTTTGCCATAATCCATTGCCAACGGTGCCAATCCAGAGATTGCCCACTTGGTCCTGATAAATAGACTGCACGTGATCGTTAGCTGGCCCATCTCTAGTTGCGGAGATTTTCCCACCCCCTTGGCGTAAATGATTTAATCCTGCATCAGTCCCAATCCAAAAGTTATTTTCTGTGTCTTGCTTAATCGCGCGCACGTTATTACTAGATAGCCCCTCTTTAGTTGAAAAGCTTGTGATCTTCCCACTTGTCGATTTATTCAGTCCATCATCTGTACCAATCCAGAGGCTTCCATTTCGATCTTCATAAATGGACTCCACATATTCACCTGATAAGCCGTCAGTTTGACTATAAGTGTTGAATTTGCTGTCGCGTAAGCGATTTAGCCCAGTGCCTGTCCCCATCCATAGACTGCCCTCGCGGTCTTCATACATTGATGACACGAAGTTATCTGATAATCCTTCTTTTACTGTGTAAGTTGAAAATTTATTGTCTTGTAATCTGTTCAACCCTCCAACAAAAGTGCCAATCCAGAGATTCCCATCATGGTCTTCAAAGATTGAGGAGATGCCATTGAAAGACAGCCCGTCTTTTGTTGTGAAGACTTTGAACTTGCCGTTCTTAAATTGAGTGAGGCCACCCTTGTTAGCGTCGCCCATTTGAGTGCCAATCCAAAGGCTGCCATTTCGATCTTCACATATTGAATATACTGTGCCAGGGGCAAGCCCTTGTTTAGAGGTGTAGTTAGTGAATCGCCCTCTCTTGAATTGATCTAAACCCATATCGGTGCCAATCCAGAGATCGCCAGCCTTGCCTTGGTAAATAGAATGTACAGCGTTATGAGATAACCCCTCTTTAGTCGTCCAGGCAGTGAATTTGCCATCTTTGAATTGATTCAATCCATCGTTGGTACCGATCCATAAATTCCCTTCAAGGTCCTGACAAAAGACATTCACAAAGGAAGAAGACAGGCCATTCTTTGTGTCATATCTCGTGAACTTTCCATCTTTGAAACTGAGCACTTCACGATTAGTGCCAATCCACAGATTGCCGTTTCTGTCTTCTATAAGGGCACTGATCCATCGGCTTTTCATCTCTGGCGTATTTGATCGGTCGAAGATGACAAACCGCACGCCATCGAATCTGGCCAACCCTTCCTCAGTGCCGAGCCATAAATAACCATCACGCGTCTGGACAATCGCGCGAGCATTGTTTTGCGGCAGGCCGTTGTCGCTCGTCCACAAATCGTGGATATATTGAGTGATGGCTTTCTTCGGATCGAGCGCATAGGTCGTGACAGCTTGCAAGGCTATTCCGACACCGCAGAGCACAAGCAGGAGGCAGCGCTTCACCAAACGGGTTCTCATCTTGGTTATGTTCATCGCTCAATCCTTTGCAGAGAGTTTTTCAGCGGCCAGAGCCTGGCGCAGTACAGCGCGCGAATGGATAGTTCACAAGCTTTGATTGTGGGTGTTATCATCCGGTCGTCACAGAAACCAGCGTGACATCAGCGAAGCTGAATTGATCGGAGCACAAACATGATTGCACAAGCCATTCCCAAAATCTCCGCGCTCGAAGCGCAAGCAGCGGCAAATGGTTTTCTGCTTGATAACCTACCGGACCGCTATCTGGCCGTTGAGCCACGGCTGGATGCTCTGACACAAGTCTGGCGCGTCAAGGTCGTACTGACTTACCCGTTTATCGGCGCAGTCGGTGAAGTGGGAGAAATCGTCATTAGCGCCAGTTCAGAAGAAGTGCTTTCTCACACGCCGCTGACAGAAATGCGGGAACGCGCCCGCCAACATTACGAACAGCATTGTGAAGCCATCCAAACCGCCTTTTCACAAGCAGGAAACCGATGATTCTTGCGTACCGGCTTGCCTGAAAATGGTCATGGCCGGTTTTGGGCAAGCAGTGGAAGAAGCGGAACTGCGCCGCCTTTGCGATTGCACTTTTGAAGGCACGCGGGCAGTCAACGCCCTGAACGCTGCGCGTCAACTCGGCTTTGCGAACTCTACCAAACACAACCTGACCATCGGCGAATTGGAAGCGATTGTTGCTGACGGCTGGTTCCCCATCGTGTTCGTAGACCTGACGCCGCTGGACGGCGGCTATGAGGCGCACGCTTTTGTTGTAATCGCCATCAACCAGTTTGCTGTTCAAGTGCTTGATCCCGTTCGCGGTGAAAGGCTGATTCCACGCGATATGTTCTCTCTGATCTGGGAACTGCGGCGACGCCTTACCATTCTTGTCGAACCTTGAATCAAACGAAGCGTCAATTGGCAGCCGCGTTCATATCTTCAGGATGCAACGACCCTGACGCCACGCTCACCTTCCGCTGCGCCAAGGCAAACAATGCGGGCAAGATCAATAGCACCGCCACTGTCGAAGCCGCCAAGCCGCCAATCACCGCGCGTCCTAGCGGCGCGCTCTGTTCGCCGCCTTCGCCCAGCGCCAAGGCCATCGGCAACATGCCCGCGATCATCGCCAGCGAAGTCATTAGGATCGGGCGCAAACGGCTGCGTGCGCCTGCTGTGGCCGCCTCTGCCGCGTTCAATCCACCGCGCCGTTGTTGTTCGGCGAACGTGACCAGCAAAATCGCATTCGCCACCGAAACGCCAATCGCCATAATCGCGCCCATAAACGATTGCACGTTGAGCGTCGTGCCCGTCAGCCATAACGCCAGCACGACGCCCGCCACCACCGCCGGAATCATGGCGATGATCGCCAGCGCCAGCCGCAGCGATTGGAAGTTCGCCGTCAGCAACAAAAAGATCACCGCAATCGCCAGCAGCAAGCCTGTGCGCAAACCTGACAGTGTTTGCTCCATCGGCGGCACCTGGCCGCGCAAGGCGATGGTGACGCCGCGTGGCGCTTCGCCCGCGCGTTTGATGGCGTCGTTGACTTCGCGCGCGACACCCGCCAGGTCTTTGCCGAAAATGTTGCCGATGATCGTGACCATGCGTTGCTGGTTGTAGCGGTCATATTCGCCGACCATTGTGCCGTAGCTGATTTCGGCCACATCCCCGGCGAGCGTCCGCGCGCCGTTTGCGCCCAGCGTGACAGGCATGCTCTGGATGTCTTCAATGGAATTCATGCGCGCCTGCGGGACTTCGACCTGGACTTGATAGGCCGTACCGCTGGCTGGGTCGCGCCAGTAAACCGGCTGCGTAAAGCGGCTCGATGAAGTCGCGGCGACGAGCGAACGTCCGACCTGTTCGACGGTCACGCCCATTTGCCCGGCGCGTTTGCGGTCTACGTTGATGTTGACGGTCGGGTAATCGAGTGGCTGGTCGAATTGCAAGTCGCGCAGGCTGCCGATCTTTTTCAATTCGGTCATGACCTTTTCAGCGAAGGAGCGGTTGTTGGCGAGGTTGGGGCCGCTGGTGACGACTTCGATGGGCGTGGGCGCGCCGAAATTCATGATCTTGGTGATGACGTCGCCCGCCTCGAATGACAGCGCGACGTTGGGAATGACTTCGGGCAGCCGCTGGCGCAGGCGTTCTTTCAACGCTTCGACGCGCACGCCGGAGCCTTTCTTCAATGCCACGGTCAACACGGCTTCGTGCGGCCCGCTTGTCCAGAGGTGAATCACGTTGACCGGAAAACTGGGCGGTTGAATGCCGACGAAGCCGAGCGAAATGTCTACGTTGCCGCCGGCTTCGGCGTTGATGGTTTCGAGGGCTTTCTGCAGGACGAGTTCGGTGCGTTCGACACGTGTGCCGGTTGGCGCGCGCATGCGAAGCTGGAACATCCCCGTGTCTACGTTGGGGAAAATGTCTGTGCCCAGCTGCGTGCCGACGAGTGCGATCACACCAAAGGCGATGAGCAAGTAAACGGCAAAGACCAGCCAGCGCGCTTTCATCAGACTGGCGCTGAGGTTGCCGTAGCGTTGTTGCAAGCGGGCGAAGAAGGAATGCTCGTCTTCGGCTTTGTGCGGGCGCAACAGCCACGCCGCCAGCACCGGCACCAGCGTGCTCGACAACAGATAGGACGCCAGCATCGCAAAGCCGACCGCCAGCGAAAGCGGGACGAACAGCCCACGTGCGACGCCGGTCATAAACAGCGAAGGCACGAACACAGCCAATACTGACAACATCGCTAGAAACCGTGGGAGCACGGTTTCGCGCGCCGCGGTGTAGGCAGCTTGGCGTGGTGCTTCGCCGTGCGCCAGATGTGTGTGGGTGTTTTCGATCGTGACGGTGGCTTCGTCCACCAGAATGCCGATGGCGAGGGCCAGCCCGCCGAGCGTCATGATGTTGAACGTTTGTCCGCTCAGCCATAACCCGACCACCGCTGCCAACAAGGCAAACGGAATCGTCAACACGACAATCGCGGCGCTGCGCACGTCGCGTAAAAAGAGCAAGACCATCAACCCGGTCAGGAATGCGCCCAGCACGCCTTCAAAAATCAAACTGTTCAGCGAATTCTTGACGATGCCTGATTGATCCAACTCGAACGAAATCTTGATGTCTTCGGGCACCAGCTTTTGAAAGTTGGGGAGTTCTGCTTTGACGCGATTGATAACATCCAGCGTCGAGGCTTCCGCGCGTTTGGTGACGGGGATGTAGACGGCGCGCTTACCGTTCACATACCCATATCCAGTCAAGATGTCGCTGCCGTTTTCGACACGTCCCACGTCGCGCACATAGACGTTTGTCCCCGCGCCCGCGCGAATCGGCAGCTCGGCCAGTTCCTGAATGTCGCGCACTACGCCATTGACCGCCGCAATGCGCGCCAGGTCGCCCGTGCGCAGCGTGCCCGACGGCAAGATCGAATTGCCGGAAGCCACGGCCTTGACGACTTCTTCGGGTGACATGTTGAACGCGCGCAGCTTTTCAGGATCAACGCGCACCAGTACCGTGCGCTGATTGCCGCCGAAGGGTGGCGGCGCCGACACGCCCGGCAGCGTTGAAAACAGCGGCCGCACGCGGAACAGCGCCAAATCCGAAATCTCGCCCAGCGTTCGTGACTCGCTCGCAAAGACCAATTGCCCTACAGGGACGCTGCCCGAATCAAAGCGCATCACGAACGGATTCACTGTGCCCGGCGGCATGAAGGCTTTTGAGCGTTCGACATAAGCGATCACTTGCGCCAGCGCCTGGCTCATATCGGTGCCGGGATGAAAGAAGAGTTTGACGAGGCCGGTGTTCTGGATTGATTTCGATTCGACGTGCTCGATGCCCGCGATGTACAGAAAGTGGTATTCGTAATACGACACCAGAAAGCTTTCCATCTGCGCCGGGTCCATTCCGCCGTAAGGCTGCGCGACATAAATCACCGGCAGGTTGAGCGTCGGAAAGATGTCCACCGGCATGCGCGTGACGGCAAGACCTGCGCCGAGCGCGATGCCGATGACGAGCACGAGGATGGTGAAGGGGCGACGGAGTGCGGTGTTGATGAGCCACATGGGTTATGAGCGGAAGGTGAAATCAAGATGATGGATAAGCGTCTTCGAGGTTAAGCGCCAGTACGACTTTTTGCCCAATGGCTTTCATTATCTCGTCATCGAGCGTGCCGATATATTTTCCCAGCCTCGTTTTGGGAATGGTTTGCAGGTTGTCGAGTTGCACAAACGAGTGCTGAGGTAAGTTGGCTCGATGGTCAATATCTACTTCAGTTCGATAACCCTTGCCCTGCGTCGTGATCTCAGCCACGGTCACCTTGTTGAGTTGAGGAATCACTTCGTCGCGCGTCAGGATGACGACTGGGCGTATCCCGGCACGTCCGCCCAAATCAGCTTGCCAGATGTCGCCTCGTTTCATAAGTCCGACCATGCCTGCGCTTCCAGCCAGTCTTCCGCGTCACTCTGGTCGTCAGGCCGTCGCTTGAGTGAAGCAATCCATTCTTCCGCGAACTTTTTCCCTTCAGCTATTAAGGGGTTCACGGCAGGTTGAGCGGGCAAACCATTCTTCGTCATCTCATCACGCATGCCCGGTTGTGCGAGCAGCAGCCCAAGCAATTGTTGCTGCGCCGCCAACGGCAACGCGAGCGCCGCTTCGGCAATTTGTTCATACGTTATTGAGACCATCGTCTTGTACCTCCAGCGTTACTCTAGCACCACACGGGCGAAAACACAGTGGCAGATGACGCCATCTGGTCACAGCTTGTGACTGCCTCGTTCATTACTTCCGTTCAGCCGAAACACTGGTCATTTGATCCAAAAACGGTTTCAACTCGCCTTGCAATTTCGCCGCCACCAGATACGCGCGCCACACGCCCAGCCGCGCGACCGCTTCGTCAATTTCGGCCTGCGCCAACAGGCGTTGCGCCTCAGCGACTTCGGTGATGGTGGTCAGGCCGTATTCGTAGCGCACCTTCGAGCGCGTCAGCGTTTCGGAAGCGGCGTTGACCTGCGCGGGCGTGTTCTCGGCCAGCTTGTACGCCGCTTCGATCAAGGCCCGGGCGCGGGCTTCCTGAGTTTTGAGAGTGTTGGTGACTTGGGCCAGCCGCGCCTCTTCGGCTTGCAGGTTGAAGCGTTCGACGCGGCGTTTGGCTTTCAAGCCGAACCAGTCCGAAACAGTAAACGTCACCGTGAAGCCGGTCGCATAGTTAAAGGTATCTGGGTAAAAGCCGCGCGCTTCGCGGAACGTGCCGTCCAGCCGCGCGCCCGTGCCGCGTCCGAAAACCGCCGTCTGCCAGTTGAAGCGCGGGAAGAAAGATTTGTCGAGCGTCGTTTGCCGCGCCTTGACCACGTCAATCGTGGCGCTTTGCGCCAGCAACAACGGGTGCGTGGCGAAGGTATTGACGGCGGGCAGCGCGGGCGCGTTGGGCGTGTATTCGAGCAGCGGGCCTGGGTCTAGGCGCGCAATCGTGCCCGGTTGACCGATGGCATCGGCCAGCGCGATACGCGCGAGTTCGGCGTTTTGCTGTAGTTGGATCAACTGGTTTTTCGCCGCGACCAGTTCGACCTCGGCGCGCGAGGCTTCGACGCCGGGGCGCAGTTGGTTATTGACCAGCGCATAAACCGCTTTGCCGAAAGTTTCCAAACGGTCAACGTTGGCCTGGGCGGCGCGCACGGCTTGTTCGTGGGCGAGCGCGGCGAGGAAAGCTTCGGCAGCGGCGAAGGTGACGTCGAGTTTGGTGACGTTCTCGCTGGCTCCGGCCTGTTTGGTTTGGGCTTTGGCTAAGTCAATCTGCGCTTGGCGCAAGCCGAAATCGAAAGGCTCCCACGCCACCAGCAATCCGGCGGCGCTGCCCCAGGCGCTGGTTTGCGAAGTGTTGTTGAGCACCGGGCCGGAAATTGACGGCAGCGTGCTTTGCGGCAACAGCAAGCCGAAGACGTTGTTGCGGCTGGCGCGATTTTCCTGCGCCAGCAATTCGGCGCGCGGTAGCAGGCTGGTGCGAGACAGTTCGATGTTGGCTTCGGCGGCGAGCTTTTGGGCGCGGGCGATGCGCAGGGCCGGATAGTTGGCGAGCGCGAGTTCGATGGCTTGTTCAAGTTTGAGCGGCGGTTGGGCCTGCTCTTGCGCCAGGCACACGGGCGCGAGCAACAAACAGCACGTGAGGGCGCAACAGAGTGATAACAGCGGTTTCATTCGTGATGGATGTTTAGCACGGACTACAGCATTTGAACAGCAAAGGCAGCCCGTTGATGGCCGCGCAGTTTGGCGAAGAAATTCAGCAGGCGTTTTTGCCAGCCGTATTTCTGATTTAGTAAATCATCCGCCCGCTTGGCTTCGGCACCTTCCAAGCGCCGCGCCGTCGCTTCGACCCAGGCGCCTTTGACGTTGCCACGCATATCGCATGGCGCAATCCGCACACGCGGGTTGTTGGTCAGCCGTTTGACTTTGAACGAGTGTGCCACGGTGTAGAAATAAAAGACGCCGTCGTTTTCGGCAAACCACAGCGGCGTGCGCACGCCTTGCCCGTCTTTGCGGTAGCTTTCAAGGTTGAAGTAGTTCTGCCCGGTGAACTGCATGATTTCCTGGTTGCTCATATTCACTCCTCATCCGTGATATCTGACTGTCCCGCTGCCCGCACCTTGCGAATGACCAGGTCATAGCTGAAACCGCGCCGTAACAAATAATCAAACAGCTTCTTCGCCTCTTCGCGCGTGGTCGGCGCGCCTTTTAACCGCAGCCGTTTTTCGATGGCGCGATCAATCAACGCTTCCTCACTGTGTTCGGTGTAAGCCGTTTCCAGCGCCTGTTCGACGACTGGTTTGGCAAGCTGTTTGCGCTGCAAATCTTGGCGCAAGCGGGTGCGGCCCAGCGGTTTGTAACTCAACCGCGAGTTGGCAAAGCTGCGGGCGAACTCTTCATCGTTCAAATACCCAAGTTCAACCAGCCGGGCCAACGCCTGTTCGACGACTTCGGATTCGGCCTTTTCCAGCAGCCGCTCGCGCAACTGGGCGACGCTGCGCGCTTTGGCCGCCAGCAGCCGAAAAGCGCGGGCGAGAGTCTTTTCATAAGGCGTTTGTGGAGAGGTGGGCGGACGTTCGGTGGCTTGAGGGGTGGTCGGGCGCTCACCTTTTGCGCCCCAGTTGCCCTGATTTTTTCCACGGTTGCGCAACATAGACGCATCCTGCCGCAAGGATTTACGATTGCGCAAGGGGCGTGCTATATTCCGCCTCTACTAGCCAAGCATAATTCCAGCAATACATTCAGATAAAATCTTGAAAGTGAGAGGTAGCACCGATGTCAGGGCATAGTAAATGGCATACGATCAAACATAAAAAAGGCGCGCTCGATGCCAAGCGCGGCAAGCTGTTCACCAAACTCATCAAGGAAATCACCATCGCGGCGCGTTCCGGCGGCACCGGTGACATCAACCAGAACGCGCGTTTGCGCAAGGCCGTCACCGATGCCAAAGCCGGCAACATGCCCGCCGATACGATTGACCGCGCCATCAAACGCGGCACCGGCGAATTGGAAGGCGTGCATTACGACGAGATCACCTACGAAGGTTATGGCCCCGGCGGCGTCGCGGTGATGGTCGAAGTCACGACCGACAATCGCAATCGCACGGTCGCGGAAATCCGTCATGCCTTCTCTAAGCACGGCGGCAACATGGGCGAATCAGGCTCGGTCGGTTGGATGTTCAACCGCAAGGGCCAGATCATCATTGACAGCGCGGCAAAGGGCGAAGACGAGATGATGGAATTGGTATTGGACGCCGGAGCGGACGATTTCCAGTCCGGTGACGGCAGCTATCAAATCCTGACCACGCCCGAAGACTTCCACACTGTGCTCGACAACATCAAAGCCGCCGGCCTCGAACCCCTCTCCGCCGAAGTGGCGATGATCCCGCAAAACACCATTAGCCTCGAAGGCGGCGCGGCCAGTCAAATGATGAAACTTTATGAGGCGCTCGACGATCACGACGACGTGCAGAACGTCTACACCAACTTCGAGCCGGATGACGCGGCGATGTAGCAGGGCGCTTGAGTTAGGGGCTAGCTGTTGGATGCTAGATGCTGGAAAAAAAACACTAGCATCTAGCATCCAACAGCTAGCATCTTGTTATGAAAATTAAACGGCGCGGCGCTGAAACCGGCAGCGGGTTTCAGGAAGCGATCAACCGGGTCAACGAAGCATACGAACGGTTGGGCCGCGCCTGTATCACGCGCAAAGCCATTCCGGGCAAATATCTGATCGAGCGCGGCGAGACGCGGCGCGGCTTGGCGTTGCCGAGTGTTGAATTCAAAACCGCTGGCGCACAACCACGACTCGCCGCCGCCGAGTTGGGTCGCTTGGTCAAAGCGAATAAAGCCGAAGATTGGCGGCGTTTCGTGCCTGAATCGAAGGCCGAACCGGATTACGGCGGCGTGCTGGCGCCGGATGGGCGCGCGATTTTTTACGACGCCAAGACGACCAAACGCGACGTGCTGGATTTCGACAACCTGCACGCGCATCAAGTTTACTTTCTCGAACGCATGGCGAAGCTGGGCGCGGTCGCTGGGTTTCTGGTCGAATTCAGCAGCCACCACGAGATTTACTTTCTGCCCGCGCAAGTGCTGGCCCGCTGGCGCGACGAAGCCGAACGCAAAAGTTTGCCCCATCTGTTTTTCAGCGCGACCTTGACGCCTGCTCCGCCTGGCAAAGGGATGTTGCTATTCGATTACCTTGGTGCCATTGCGCAACAGGAACAGCGGTATGGTTGTGATTTCGCGCGGTTGCAATTGGTGCATACGAGTTTGCGACCGAAGCGCAAGGCTGCGGTGACGGTACCGCGCGCGTGAGCAAGCGGCGGATTGGCGCAATCCGCCGCTTGCTCACGCGCGCGGTTGTACCTTCAAACGCCGTTCGCGCGAACGGCCATCATCAACCTCGGAAGTGTTCCCAGCCTGGAAACACTCGGCAACGTTCAGGAGGTGTTTGCCATGACCTCGCAATTCACGCGGCATTTGCTGTTGGCCGGCATACTGTTGGCCGTGCCTGCCTTCGCCCAAACCAAACGCAAACTTTTCATCCCCGGACAACACGCCATCGTCTTTGACGACCGGCTGTCGGCCTTGCGCGAGCAGCCCGATGTCAAAGCGCCGTTGAAACAACGCTTAAGCCGTGGCCGTCTCGTCGGCATTGTTGGCACGGCCAAAAGCAAAAGCGGTGCGCCGTTTGTGCGCGTGGCCATCTCGCGCAACGTGCGCGGCTGGCTGTTGACCGCTGCGCTTGCACGGTTGGGCAGCACGGCGGATGGCGAAAAGATTTTGGCCGCCATCGCCGAGAGCAAAGACGATCTGGTCAAAGCGCGGCTGGCGCGGTTGTGCGCCGATGAATTGCGCTCGGGCACGATTGCGCCGCAAGCCTTGCTGGCGCTGGGGCAAACCGCCGAACACGCGGCGGATAAATTGAGCCGCGATGCCGACCGCCGCTTGGGCGGTGACCTGCCAGAAGGCGGCCTGGGCAAACGCGATTTCGTGCTCAGCTTCAACGGGCTGGATCGGTTCAACCGCGCTGGCGTGACGTTTGACTACGACGAAATGCGCGACCGTATCGTTTACGATGGTGCGGCCTATCGGGAATTGCTGCGCCGTTATCCGCGCAGCGCCGCAGCCGAAACCGCGCGTGCACGGCTCGCCCAACTGGAACAGCCCATAAAACCCTGAGCGTTGACGGTCGCCGTGGCCCGCGCCTACACTGCGGCAATCATGCAGATCGCCAATCACGCCAACTTGTCCATTGCAGCGCTGGCCGCGCTCGGCGCCGCCCTGCCCGCGCACAGCACGCTGATGGAATTGGTGGCATGGGGCAAGCAGCAAACACCGCCGGTGCGCTTGCAGGAAACGATTGCGCTCGACGAATACACGCACGAGGTCGTTGTGCCGTGGCGTGCGCCGCTCTGGCTGGTGTACAGCTCGACCTGAAACGGCACGATCACGGCGGTCGCTGTGTGGGATCATCAACCAGGCGCGGCAGAATTGCTGACGGCGCGCTTGCAAATCGGCTGGCAACCAACGCCAAGTCCTTTGCGCGGGGGCGACGTCGTGCTGGGCCACGCGGCCTGCCTCTTACATTAGAGCGGGTTGCAAGCGCGTTTACGGGAGCAGCTTGTACCGGGACAGTACCGCGCGCGTGAGCAAGCGGCGCGTCAAGCTGACGCCATTGGCCGATTTGCACAGACTCCGCTTGCTCACGCGCGCGGTACTGTCTCGCGGCGCGGCTCTTTTCCCGTAAGCTGAAATGAAAACCGATCTAAGGGCTGCATTAAACTCAAAAGACGATGGCCAGAGGTTGGGAAAGCAAAGCGATTGAAGAGCAGCAGGCCGAAGCCGCGCGTGGGGCAGAGCAGAAGAGCTTTACGCCGCTGACGCCCGAAGAATTAGTGCACCAGCAGCGCCGGGAGAATTTGCAACTCTCTCGCAGCCAATTGCGCGAACAATTGCAAGGCGCGCGCAACGACGCACAACGACGCTGGCTGGAAAACGCTTTGCAGCAACTGGAAGCCGAACTGGCGCAACTCGATGCCCCAACGTCAGACAACCCCTAATTGGCCGTCATGGTACAGAGTTTTTTATACGCCGGAGCCTCGCCGTCGCCGCGAGCTTGTGGTCACCACAAGCTCGCGGCGACCGGCAATATTGATGAACCAGCTTTAGCGGCGCTTGCTGGGCACGCAACGATTGGCGCCTGTGGTGGCATTGCGCACCGTACAGCTTGAAATGCTGAAAAGTGGGCGCTGGCCATCGCCGTATTTTTGGGCTTGCCTGCTCTCCAAATCAACCGATTGACTTTGTTTTTCAGCGGGTGCTACTTTCCCAGCGCCGTCACCAATCGGCGAACTTCCTTATCATTCACTGCAACCCCGGAGGGTTTATGGATCAGCGTTGCGCCCGTCTGTGGGGGCGTTACTTTGTACTCACCGCACTGGCCTTGTTCATTTATGCCGCGCCTGACAGGCGCCAGTTTGTTCAAGCGCAATCCACCGCCGCCCTCAACGACACGCTATTCAAAAGCCTGCAATTCCGTGCGCTCGGCCCGGCGATTATGGGCGGGCGCATTGATGATTTCGCCGTCGTCGAAAGCAATCCGCATCTCATCTTTGCCGCCACGGCTTCGGGCGGATTGTGGAAGACCGTCAACAACGGCACGACCTGGGAACCGCTGTTTGATAGCCAGCCGCACAGTTCGATTGGCGACGTGGCCGTTGCGCCTTCTAACCCCGACATCGTTTGGGTCGGCACCGGCGAAGCGAATAATCGCCAGAGTTCGTCATGGGGCAATGGCGTGTACAAATCCACCGACGGCGGCAAAACCTGGGAGCACGCGGGCTTGAAAGACTCGCACCACATCGGCCGCATCGCCATTCATCCGACCAACCCTGACATCGTCTATGTCGCCGCCGCCGGGCATCTGTGGGGCGCGAACAAAGAGCGCGGCTTATTCAAAACCATTGATGGCGGCAAGACCTGGACGAATACCAAATTCATCAACGAAGACACCGGCTTTATTGATGTCGCGCTTGATCCCAACGACCCCGACACGCTTTACGCCGCAGCCTATCAACGCCGCCGCACGGCCTTCGGCTTCAATGGCGGCGGCCCCGGCAGCGGTTTGTACAGAACGACGGATGGCGGCGTGACGTGGCGCAAGCTGACCGAAGGCTTGCCCGTCGGCGACGCCGGACGCATCGGCATCGAAATCTGGCGCAAGGACACCAAGGTCGTTTACCTCACCTATGAACACGCGACCGAGAGCGGCGTCTATCGCTCCGATGACAAGGGGTTGACGTGGAAAAAGCAATCCGCGACCAATCCGCGACCGGCGTATTACAGCCAGATTCGCGTTGACCCACAGAACGATCAGCGCGTTTATGTGTTGGGCGCGGGCTGGTATGTGTCGGACAATGGCGGCAAGGGATTCACCAGCAATCGGCTGCTGCCGATTCACGGCGACTTTCACGCGCTGTGGATCAATCCGGCCAATCCGAATCATCTGATTAGCGGGTCGGATGGCGGCATTCATTTCAGCTACGACAAAGGCAAGACCTGGGATTACATCAACACGATTCCGCTGGGCCAGTTTTACGAGGTCGGTTTTGACTACCGCAAACCATATTGGGTCTATGGCGGCTTGCAGGATAACGGCGCGTGGGGCGCGCCCTCACAGACGTTGACGCAAATCGGCGTGAGCAATGATGAATGGATGCGCGTGGGCGGCGGCGATGGCTTTTACACTCAGGTTGATCCCCACGATCCCGATACTGTTTACACCGAATCGCAGAACGCCGCGCTGTTGCGGCTCAATCGCGCGACGGGCGAAGCCAAGTCCATCAAACCGCAAGCGCCCGCCCAAGGCGTAGAGGCCGAGCGATTCCGTTTCGATTGGAACGCGCCGCTCGTGATTTCAACGCACGATCCAAAAACGCTCTATCTCGGCGGCAATCGTTTGTTCACTTCAACCAATCGCGGCGACGATTGGACGTGGTCGGCAGACCTGACCAAAAACCTAGACCGCGACAAACTGCCGATCATGGGCGTCGTGCCCAAATCCAATGTGCTGTCGGGCCATGATGGACAAGAAACTTTCGGCCACATCGTGACGATTGCCGAATCGCCGTTGAAGCAAGGCTTGCTCTGGATTGGCACCGATGACGGCAACGTGCAACTCTCGCGCGACGGCGGCAAGACCTGGCGAGACCTGACCGCCAAAGTGCCCGGCGTGCGCGCCAACACTTATGTTTCGCGCGTGATCGCCTCGTACGCCAAGGAGGGCCGCGCTTATCTCGCGTTTGACGGACATCGCAACGACGATTTCAAGCCGTATGTTTTTGTGACCGAAAATTACGGCGAATCGTGGCAGGCAATCAACAACGGTTTGCCGCACGCGGCTCACGTCATCCGCGAACATCCGCGCAATGCTGATCTGCTGTTCGCTGGCACTGAATTCGGTTTGTGGGTCAGCCTCAATCGCGGCGCCGCGTGGTTTCAATTCAAAAGCAATCTGCCGACCGTGCCGGTGGATGACATCGCCATCCATCCGCGCGAAAACGATCTGATCCTCGGCACGCACGGACGCAGCATCTGGATTCTCGACGACCTGACGCCGCTCGAACAGATGAGCGAAGCCGTGGCGACAAGCAATGCGCAACTCTTCGACATTCGCCCGGCCATCGCTTGGCGCATCAGCAACCACAAAGGCAGCACGGGCCATAAAACTTTCAGCGCGCCCAATCCGCCCGTCGGCGCGCTGATCAGTTACTACTTGCGCGAAAAGCCGAACGACACAGTCAAGCTCACCATCACCGACAACAGCGGCGACCTCGTGCGTGAAATGTCGGTCGCGAACGATCCTGGCGTACAGCGCGCCGTCTGGGATTTGCGTTACGGCTCGCCCGCGCAAATGCCCACCTCGCTCGAACGCGCACTCACTCCCGCGCAGGCCAATTCCATGCTGGCGAATATCGGGCTGGCGCGCGGCCCGCGTGTCTTGCCGGGTGATTACGTCGTCAAGCTAAGCGTCGGCGAAAAGAGTTTCACCAAAACCGTTCGCGTCGAAGAAGACCCGCGCATCCAGGCCACGGCTGCCGAATTGGAAACGCGCCTGCAAACGTTGCTATCGGTCAACAAGCTGCAAAAGTCCGCCACTGAATTGCAACGCCGCCTCACCGCGCTCAACAGCGAAATGAAAGCGCTGCAAGAAAACCTGAAGAAACAACCCGCTGCGCCTGAAGCATTGAACAAAGCCGCTGAATCACTGACGCAACAAATCGGCGAATTGCAAAAACGCATCACGCCGCAAATCGCCAACGATCCCATGCTCTCAGAAGCCGCCGGCCCGGCTGATCCGACAATTCAACCGGCGCTGACGGCGCGGCTGAACCAGCTTTTCGGCGCGCTCGACAGTTACACCGAAACACCCAAAAACAATCACCGCGAACAGTTGCAACGCTTCACCACGCAACTCAACGCGCTGATCGCCGAGGCAAACAAAGTCATTCAGGAAGAGGTTCCGAACCTGAACAAACAAATCGCTGAGAGCGGCGTCGCGCCAATCAAGGCTGGCGAACCGCTCGCGCCGTTGCAACAACGTTAAGGCACTTCGCCGAGTCGGAATTCAAACCGGAGAATTTGCCGCAGATGAATGCTGAAAAACGCTGATCAAACCTATCGCCTTTCGGATTGATCTGCGTGGTCTGCGTTCATCTGCGGCTGCTCCTCATTCGCAGAACGGAACTCCCATGAAAAAAGCTGCCGCCCTTTCCTGCTCGCTGGTTTTCGCGCTGCTTGTCTTCGCCACGCCGCGCGCGCACACCCAACAAGAGCAAGGCTTCGCGCTCACCAACGCCATGATCCCGATGCGCGATGGCGTCTGGCTCAACACCAACATCTTCGCGCCCAAAAACGCGAGTGCGCCGTTGCCGATCATTCTGGAACGCACGCCCTACAATGCGCCCGCCAATCAAGGCTGGGCCAATGGCAAATACAAGGCGCTGGCGGCGGATGGTTACATCTTCGTCTTTCAAGACATCCGCGGGCGTTACAAATCGGAAGGCCAGTTCGTGATGCAGCGCGCGCCCGTCTCAGTGCTCAAGCACGATCCGAAGTTAATTGACGAAGTCACTGACGCTTACGACACGATTGAATGGCTCATCAAAAATGTGCCGAACAACAACGGGCGTGTGGGGATCGTGGGGATTTCATATCCGGGTTGGACGGCGGCGATGGCGACGCTTGCGCCGCATCCGGCCTTGCGCGCCGCCTCGCCGCAGGCTTCGCCCGCCGATATGTTTTTGGGCGACGACTTTCATCACAACGGCGCGTTCCGGCTGAGCTACGGCTTTGAATACGCGACGATGATGGAGACGAACAAGGAACAGGCGCGTTTTGAATTCGACCGCTATGACACGTTTGAATGGTATTTGCGGTTGGGCGCGCTCTCGAACGTGAACGAGAAATATCTGCACGGCAAGATTCCCACCTGGAACGATTTCGTCAACCATCCGAACTACGATCAATTTTGGCAGGAGCAAGCGATGGCGGGTTATTTGAAACAGGTCAACGTGCCGCTGCTCAACGTCGCGGGCTGGTGGGATCAGGAAGACTTTTACGGGCCGACCAAAATTTACGAGACGCTTGAACCGCACGACACCAAGCGGCAAAACTTCCTGGTCGCCGGGCCCTGGAATCACGGCGGCTGGGCGCGCGGCGATGGCAGCAGCCTGGGCCGCATCAAATTCGGCAGCAACACCGCGCAACATTACCGCGAACGGATCGAAGCGCCCTGGTTCGCATACTGGCTAAAAGACAAAGGCACTGCGGGCCTGACCGAAGCGATCACCTTTCAAACCGGCGCGAATGAATGGAAGAGCTATGACCAATGGCCGCCGCGCAATTTGACGGTTGATCGTCAGCTTTATTTTCACGCCGCTGGCAACCTTTCATTCGATGCGCCGAATGACGCGGGCCACGCGTTTGACAGTTATGTTTCAGACCCGCGCAACCCTGTGCCCTATCGCCCGCGCCCGATCGAGGCGACCTATGATCCGCGCGGTTCGGACTGGGGCGCGTGGCTGGTCGAAGATCAACGCTTCGCCAGCCAGCGGCCCGATGTGGCGAATTGGCAGACGGAGATGTTGACCGAAGACGTGACCATCACCGGCAAACTCAGCGCGCATCTGTTCGCCGCGACCACCGGCAGCGACAGCGATTGGATTGTGAAGCTGATTGATGTGTACCCGGACGATTATCCGAAAGAGCCAAAGATGGGCGGTTATCAATTGATGGTGGCGAATGATGTGTTGCGCGGGCGCTTCCGCCAGGGTTTTGAAAAACCGTTGCCGATTGTGCCGAACGCGGTCAACGAATACACGATTGATCTGCATCACCTGGATCACCGCTTTCTGAAAGGCCACAAAATCATGGTGCAAGTGCAGAGCACTTGGTTCCCGGTGATTGACCGCAATCCGCAAAAATTCGTGCCGAATATCTTTCAAGCCAAAGACGCTGATTACGTCAGCGCAACGCAGCGCATTTACCGGTCAAAGATTGCGCCGTCGCATTTGCGCGTGCCGGTGGTGAAGTAACCCTGGGTACGCATCGCTTCCAGCGTGCAGACTTGGGGTGAGATCGAATGCTGCCGGAAGGTAATCCCTTCGGCGTTGCTTGGTCTGCTGCCGAGACTGCACGCAAGGATGCGTGCGTACCCAGGCTGGCAATCACGCTTCAATTCCCCGCACCGCTTTCAATTTGCGCGTCGCCAAAATCGAATACACACGATTGATGCGCCTCTCGGCGTCCAGCCCCAGCAGCATTGCCGTGCGCGGCGCATAGCCCGCTTGCGGCACAAGCGCTTCGGTCACCAGCGCGGGCAGGCCGTTGAGAAAGCGCATTTCCACACGCCAATTCGTGCCCGCCTGTTTGACCACGGTGCGATAAAACAACAGCACTTTGTCGCGCCCGGCAATGGGCTTGCGCGCCGCGTGGAATTCGCCGCCGCCATCGCTCAAACCGCAGACATCATCCACCAACAAGGTTTCAATCCCGCTGACATCGTTGCTGCGCAAACATTGCAAGAAGCGTTCGAGCGCCTGCCCGGCTTGTTGTTGCAATGAACGCGTCGGCACACAGCGCGCCTGTTCGTAAGCACGCATGGCCCGGCGCGCGCGCAGATGCGTCGTCTTGACGTTGGCTTCGCTCACGCCCAAGGCAGCGGCGGTCTCGCGCAACGAATAATCAAAGACATCGCGCAACAGCAACACCGCGCGTTGCAGCGGCGTCAATGCCTCCAACGCCAGCAGAAAAGCAAACGAAACGCTTTCGAGCATGTCATAGCGCGCCGCCGGATTGCCCGCTGCGTCCGCCGGCTCAAACGCGGGCGGCGCGCTTTCATGGCCCGTTTCGATGGGCGCGGGCAACCACGCACCTTCATACGGCTGCCGCCGCCTGTGCCGCAACAGATCGCGGCCCAGATTGACCGCCACGCGCACCAGCCACGGACGCCACGGCTCGTCGGTGCGCGCGGGCGGATGCTTCAGCGCGCGCACAAAGGTCTCTTGCACCAGATCGTCCGCATCCGCCGCATTGCCGGTCAGCCGGTAACACAAGCCCCACAAAAAGCGTTCGTGCGTTTGAAAGAGTTCATCCCAAGTTGAAGTCGAAACTGCGCTCATAACTTATTCTGATTGCCATTCAATCAAGAAGGTAAAACGAGATTACGGAACAGACGGAAATAACGGAACAAACAGAGCCAGCTTGGTTGGTAATATCTTTTCAGTCTGTTCCGTTATTTCCGTCTGTTCCGTAATCTCTCTCTTTCATTCGCTACTCATTCTTTATGCTGCCAACGCGGCAAGGGCGTGCCATTGCATAATCAATTCCGCTGCGCGTTTGCCGCTCGCCACGCTGGCGTCGGCCAACATCCCTTCGTCACCAACCCAATCGCCTGCCAGGAAGACGCCGCGTATGCCTGAAGCATCAGCCTTGGGCCGTCCGGCATAACCGCCTTGCGCGGCAGTGACCAACGCGTTCGCCGCCGTCATGCTCGGCAAAAAGCGGCGCTCTGCCAAGACGGCGCGCCAGCCCGGTTGCAATAGATCAAGCGCGCCTTCCAACTCACGCTCAAGCGCCTGTGCATTCGCCGAGTCATTACCCAGATACATCGCCACGTGAATCAGCGCGCTATCTGCCGGAGCCAAGCGCGCCGTCGCCGAATGCACCGAAAAGTAAAGCGGACGATCAATGCCCAGGGCAAACAGCGCGCGTGGGTCAGGTAAGTGCTGTAAGGCAACATCCAGACACGCCAGCTTGGAGGGAGTCGGTGTCCAGGCCCAAGCGCGTTGTGCGCCATCTGCCAACAACGCCCCCGCTTCTGCCGGACTCGTGGCGAGAATCGCCGCTGCCACAGGCAGGCGCTGGCCATCGGCCAACCGTATGGCTTGCACCACGCCGTTATGTTCAACCTGCGTTACACGCGCGCCCGTGACGAAGCGAGCGCCCGCTTGTTCAGCCGCTGCCCGCAACTTATCTACCAACGTCTGCCAACCGCCGTCCAGATAGAGCACGCCACCCGCCAGCGCCAATTGCAATTGTGAGATGGCCGCGCCCGCGCTCAGCCGCTCGGCATCGTTTGCGTAGGTGCTCAAGCGCAAAAACGCTGCGGCCACGGCGCGCGTTTGGGGCTGCTGCAAGGTTTCGTCGAGCCAGGTGCGCACGCTCACGCCTTGCAACGCTTGCGCATTGAGCTTGCCAATCGAACCGAACAGCTTGGCCGTTTCCAGCTTGGCAGGCAGATTCAACAATCCCGTCGTCAGCATCGAAGTAAAGCCCATCGGCAAGGTCTGCCTGGTTCCGCCCTCCAACGCATAGCCGCCTGACAACGCAGGCACACGCCCGCTGAATTCAATCTCTAACTCGCGCAGGATGCGCGCCGCCGCACCTTTGGCGTAAAGCGCGTGCGGGCCGAGATTGAATTGAAAGCCGCCGCGCGTTTCGGTCATGGCGCGGCCGCCCAGATGGCGTGACTTTTCAAACACGGTGACGGGCGTGCCCGCGCGCGCCAGCCAGACTGCGGCTGTCAATCCGGCCAACCCGCCGCCGATGATTGCTACTGGTTTTGATTGGGTCATTGTGTCCTCCCTCGTTCTCACAAAAGTTTCTGTTCCTGTCCACATCACGTTTCAGCCTTGCGAAAGGTGACAACCCGTCACAACTTTTTTCCGCCTTGCGCCCCCGCGAACGATCACAGAAGATATTCGCCAATGTTGCAGCACACCGTCGAATTCATTCACACGCAACCGCAACTCGCCGCCTTGGCCGAACGCGCCGCCCAAGCCCGCGCAGTGGCCCTGGACATCGAGACGATCAACTGGTGGGATCGCGCGGCTGAAAAAGTCGCGCTCGTGCAACTGGCCTTTCGCGAAGCCGAGCACACGCACGTCGCTATCATTGATACCCTGGCCAACCTGGAACTGGAACCGTTGCGCCATCCGCTGGAACTGAGCAGCTCAACCAAAGCCATTCACAACGCCAGTTTCGATGCCTCACGATTGTTGCGCCATTACCGCATCACGACTTCGCCGATTCACGACACGATGCTGGCGGCGCGGCGCAGCGGCGATAAGAAATGCTCATTGAAGGCACAGGCTGAAACCCATTTGGGCTTGGCGCTGGATAAAACCGAACAGCGCGGCGATTGGGGCCGCCGCCCATTGAGCGCCGAACAACTGCATTACGCTTCGCTGGATGCTGCCTGCACGTTGTTGCTTTACGAACAGCAGTGCGAACGCGGCTTGCGCGGCGATTATGAATTGCGTGAGCAAGCGAGCCTGAGACAACCGTTATTGCCGTTGCCTGAACCGGCGCTCATTGATCAGCCATTCCCTGCTAATCTCGTTCAGCCTGCTATTGAATTGGATTTGGAAACCGTCAGCCTGGCCTTGCTCGGCATCATCGCTGAACTCGGTGGACGTTATAGTCCTGAACATCTGGCGGTGTCGGTCGGCAGCGAACGCATTGGCCTGGCCGGTTGGATCATTGACCGCACCTTGGGCGCGGAAGCCGACCTTGACGAAACCAGCGCCAAACAGGCCATCGGCGCGTTGTGCGAACAGCAATTGGTGCGGCTGAGTTTGACGCGCCGCCTGGAAGCGACAACGCATGGCTTGCAACATTGGCAAGCGCGCAAGACCTAAAATTCACTGTCAAAACTTCAGCCAAATTTTGCTTGCGCCTCATTGGCATCGGCAGTAGGATGCGCCCGTCTCAAGAACACCATTACCACCTAACACGGTCACGGGAAGCCTGTCAGACAGGCTCATTAACAGAAGAGGTAGTTATGAAGCATCCCCATGCCGTCTCGTTAGCCCAGCGTTTGCTGGACTCGCACATTCGGTTACACGCGCAACAACCCGAACGCCCGACGCCTAATCCGGAACAGCTTCGCTGGGCCGTCGAAATTCTCTCCACCCATCTCGACGCCTGCATGCGTCAACGCATCCACCCAGACCTGACAGAAGCCGTCTCTGAAGCGCTCGACTTCGCGCAACGCCACGAAAAGGCTTATGAACCGATTCCCGGCGGTTTGCGCTGGCGTTCGGCGCTGGTGATGATGGACGCACAGGACGCGGACTGACCTTCAACTATCGGTTGGCCGCAAAAAAGCGCAAGCAACACAAAGCAACGTTTGCGTCTCTTGCGCTTTTTTGCGGCCTCTCGCTTTGCGCAACTCAGCCCACGCGCGCCAATCCAAATCTCGGCTGACTCCGCACATGCTGAATCAACTTGTCCGTCTCGCGTGTGCGCCCGCGTTCGTTGAGCATGTATTCGGCCTCGCGTTTGGCGACCTCCAAAATCCTTTGATCGCGCACAATGTTGGCGATGCGGAATTCGGGCAAGCCCGATTGGCGCGTGCCCAGCACTTCGCCAGGGCCGCGAATCTCCAAATCCTTTTCGGCGATCTTGAAGCCATCCGTCGTCTCTTCCATCACCTTCAACCGCTCTTGCGCCTCTTTTGATTTGGCGAATTGGGAAAGCAGGATGCAATAGCTTTCAGCCGCACCACGCCCGACGCGCCCGCGCAGTTGATGCAGTTGCGACAGGCCGAAACGTTCGGCGTGTTCGATCAACATCACCGAAGCGTTCGGCACATCCACGCCCACCTCGATCACCGTCGTCGCCACCAGAATCTGCGTGCGGTTCGTGGTGAAGGCCCGCATCACTTCTTCCTTCTCCACCGGTTTCAGCTTGCCGTGCAAGAGGCCGACTTTGAATTCGGGGAAGACTTCGGTGCTGAGCGTTTCATACATCTCGGTGGCATTGCGCAAATCGAGCTTTTCAGACTCTTCGATCAGCGGCAGCACGACGTATGCCTGCCGTCCCGCCTTGATCTGGCCGCGCACGAATTCATATATCTTTGCGCGCTTCTCCTCGGTATCCCAACGCAAAAACGTTTTGATCGGCGTGCGGCCCGGCGGCATTTCGTCAATGATCGAAACTTCCAGATCGCCATACACCGTCATCGCCAGGCTGCGCGGAATCGGCGTCGCCGTCATCACCAGCACATCGGGATTCAAGCCCAACCGCCGCAAGGCCGCGCGCTGCATCACGCCGAAGCGGTGCTGTTCGTCAATCACCGCGAAGCCCAGCTTGTGAAAGCTCACGGCCTCTTGAATCACGGCGTGCGTGCCCACGACGACGTCAACATCGCCCGCCGCGATGGCCGCCTGCACTTCGCGTTTCTCTTTGGCTTTCAAACTGCCGGTCAGCAATTCGACGCGGTATTTGCCCGCCAGCCAGCGCTTGATGTTGCGCGCGTGCTGTTCGGCCAGAATCTCCGTCGGCGCCATCAACGCCGTCTGGTAGCCATTCTCGACCGCAATCACCAGCGCCTGCACCGCGACGATGGTTTTGCCGCTGCCGACATCGCCCTGCAACAACCGGTTCATCGGCTTGTCGCTGGTCATGTCGTCTACGATTTCTTTCAGACAACGCTTCTGCGCACCGGTCGGCGTAAACGGCAGAATGGAGCGCACGGCCTGGCGCACTTTGTCGGTGATTTCGATCTGCAAGCCCTTCGGTTCGCTGATGCGTTCGCCGCGCCGCAAGCCCAACGCCAGCGCCAGCCAGAAAAACTCCTCGAAGATCAAGCGCCGATGCGCGGGCGATTTGGCTTGCTGGTAATGCTCAATCGGTACGTCATCGCTGGGGAAATGAATCTGGCGCAAGGCCGCACCGCGCACGATCAGGTTGTTGCGCGCGACGATTTCCTCCGGCAGGTTTTCCAGCACATCCTGGCTCAGATTGCTGACGACGTGATGAAAGATCGAACGCAACTGCCGCGTGCGAAAATCGCCCAGCTTGCGATAGACCGGCACGCGCCGCGCCGTATGAATCGCGTTGGACTCGGCGTCATCGTCCTCATCGGCCAGCAACTCGTATTCGGGGTTCTCGACCTCGAAATAGCCCTTGTACTTGTTCTTCTTCCACTGCCCGTACAGGATCACGCGCGTGCCCCGGTTGAAGACCTTCGATAAATAGACCTGATTCCACCAGAAAGCGCGCACCTGCGCCTCGCCATCGGTGGCGATAAACTCATACATCTTCAACCGCCCGCCCTTGAGCGGCACGATGCCACCCACGCGCACCAAGACCTCCACCGAAGTGTAATCGCCATCCTGCAACGCCGCCACGCGCGCCAGATTGGAACGGTCTTCATAGCGCATCGGCAGGTAATGCAGCAGGTCTTCGATGATGGCTTCGCGCGCGTCGGGCTTGGCGGTGAGCGCGGCCATTTCGACGGCGAGGGAATGCGCAGTCTTCTGGCCTACGCGCGGGATCGCGTGGTGGTGGAGTTCGACGAGTGGGGTGTTGAGGGTAAGCACGATCAATCCCTAAGCTGATGGTTTGGCAATCAACAACCGCTGGCTTGTGCCAGGCGCAGCATTTCATCCAGCAGTTCTTTCAAGCGCGGACATTTTTGATAAGCAAGCGCCGGGTCAAGTTTGCTGAACAGATCGTAACCATCAGCAGTCTTCTTGTAGTATTCGGTCTTGCCAGAGCCAGCCCCAAGTTTCTCACGGTAAAGCCTGCCTAGCAGCTTAGCTGGCGGTTGATCGAAATTGACCGCTTCGGGGTTGTTTGCCGCGTTGCGCAAAGCAGCTCGGAGTTGAATAGGAAAGATGTCCGGATCGCTCAAGAGCCAGGCTTCCAACTCGTGAACCGCAAAGAGCTGGTGAAATTTCAGGTGACTTACCTCAGCCTGCAATTTCTGTTGTCCCCAGGCGTAGCGTTCTTGCACCGTGCGCAGATGTGATGGATAGAAATTCTGTGGGCCGTACAAATCAAGCAAGCCGATGACGGCGATGACCTGGCTGCTTTTCGGGCCGTCGAGATGTAGCCGGGCTTTCCTCGCAAATCGCGCCAGATATTCACCACATCCATTGAAAGGGATTACCTGCACACCAACACGCTGGCTCAGCCTCGGATTGAGCCAGCGTTGGAAAAAACCGGGCAACACTCGCTGCTCGGTGTCGCCTTCAACCAACAGGACGAACTTCATGTGGTCAGGGCCTCCAACTCACCTGATCTAAATAGCTCGCCAAGCGAGTATTCGGCCAGCCAATACCTCAATTCTTCTCCATCAAGCGTGTTCAGCAAGGTTTCCCCATTCTCCCAGCGTGCCACAGTGGTGGTCGGCTTGGTGTCGGTGAAGGCATCAAGGAATTGCGGGGAGTGGGTAGTAAAGACGACTTGCGTGCGAGAAGAAGCCTCAACGGCAAACTCGGCAATGATCGGCAGCATTGTCGGATGTAAGCCCGTTTCGGGTTCATCAATGGCAATCAACATTGGCGAATCAGGCGCAGTCAAGACTGTTAGTAAAAGCAAGTAACGCAGCGTGCCATCAGACAAATCCGCCGCAGATTGTTCGCGCCGCAAAGTTTTCCAACGTAAGCGGAGATGTACGCGTTGGTCGGCAGCGGGCGGAAAAACAAGCTCTTCATAGTCGCCGCCGAAAGCCGCGCGCATTGCCGAATCAATGCTGCGTTTGAATTCGCGGTCACCAGTGTACAGAGTATGCAGCACAGCTATGAGGTTTTGCCCATCAGATTCAAGATGTTTCTCAAAGCGAGAAACAACGGCTTGTCTAATTTTTGCGTCTTGTCCAACATTGACATCTTGCAAAATAAAAATGCGACTTAACTTATTACGAACTCTCATAAGGCTAGGGGCTCCAGCGGTATGCGATGGAAGAAGTCCAAACCAAAGTTCATCTTGCCGAAGATCTTGCCCGCCTGTATTTAGCAATTCTATTTCCTGAGATGAATCCCCGCTATTTCTATCAAAGGAAGTCACAACTAAAGGTGCTTGAATGTCAGTTAACTGTTTGACCGCTACGGTTTCTTTAGATACCGAATATGAATTTGTATAACCAAATCGGGCTAACTCAAATATGCACCTAAAGTCAGGATCAAATGTTTTCAAATCAACACTTATGGATGCAGCGACTCCATCCCATAAAATAGACTCCATTCCACCTGACATCTGCACATACTTTGACAGCCTGCTTTGTGCTGAAACTGCTATCAATTCAAGCATTCGCAATAAATTCGATTTCCCCGTTCCATTCTGACCAATCACCACATTCAAATCGCCCGGCTGCCAACTCACATTTTTGAGCGACCGGAACCCGGCAATATCAAGCTGTTTGATCTTCATTTGGATAACTCCGAATTGCGTGTTCTATGTATCGGAATCCTAGCACAGACGGACGGCGCTCACGATAACGGCAAGCGGCTGGTGCGTTGCACCGTTTTTTTCGGAAGTCGGGAAGCCGGTAAAGATGAACACAACTAAACTGTGCTGAACGAAGTCTGGCTTGACTGGCAATTACTTCACGGGCGCAAACACATCAGCCTGATACGTCACCCCAAACGTCAGACCGCTCCGTTCGCTGCGTTTGTTAAGACCTGTGATCCCGGCCACGTCCCACAACAACCCGCCCGCCTTGATGCGCGCGCCGAAGCGACTGGCGCCATCCGATTCCGTCCCGCGCGGCGCGTTCTTGCGCGTGCTGTAGCGGCCATTCACTTCGCCCACAAAGGTCACGCGGTCGTTGTAAGCGTAGGTCGCTGCCAGCCCATATAACAGCACATCGTTTTGCGTGAACAGATCAACGGGTGCGGTCAGGATGCCCAGGCCGAGGTTGCCATAGACATAGAGTTTCTTGCCGAAATGCTTGCCCGCCAGCGTGGTCGCAAAGAAGTTGGTTTGATTGACGCCGATGCCGCGCGTCTGGTTGGAGTTGGGCAGCTCCGCGCCAAAGCGGAAGCCGAGCGCGGGCGTGCGCTTGCCTTCGTTGCGCAGTTTGAATTTGGCCGCCAGGAAAAAATCGCCCGTGTCGTGCGTCGAATTCGTCCCCTGGCTCAGATGAAGCGGGAAGGGCGCGGTCTGAATCTGGCGGTTGATGCTGAGGTAATTTTGCATGACGCCGCCGGCCTCAAACTCTACGTTGGGGGCGAGGCCGAAGGTGAGCGAGACGACGCCGACGCGCGTCAAATCGCCATTCAAGCCCGACAGCGTGAAGTCACGGTTCTGCACAAAGTCAAAACCGAAATCGAAGCGCGCCGTGCCGGGTTTGACGATCTCTACGTCTTCGGTGATCAGCGGGCGTTGTGCTTGTTGGGCGCGGGCGTTTGCGGCCAACAGCAACAACGTGCAGGCGCTGATAAAAATGCTGCGAAGCTTGTGCGTATTCATCGGTTGATTCAGCCAATCTTGCCAATCTGAATGAAGCGGGCCGGTGGTGGCCCGGCCCAGATCATAGGCTGTCAAGCCGCGCAACGTAAAGCCGAAACAGGACAGGCTGAAAAGCGATGAGCGGCGCTGCACAAAAGCATGGAGTTCAGGCTTCAGCCTGTGTTCGCCAACTCCAAAACAGGCTGAAGCCTGAACTCCATGCTCTTTGGCGAATGCCTCTATTGCCCCGTGCCCGCCAACTGGCGTGGGCGCAGAATCGGGCGGTCTTTGCCGCTATCTTTGCCGTCCGGTGTGCCCTTTGCGCGATAGCCTTCGCGGGCACGGATGACGACGTTGGGGAGTTTGGCTTGCACGCGCACGCGGCGATAAGTGCCATCTTGCGCCGTGTTGGATGGGTAGTAACTCAGCGCGTATTGATAGCGTAGTTCTTCGGCAATGCTGGTAAAGGCACTGTGCACATTGCCGAGTGTTTCGGCGCGGTAAAGCCTACCGCCGCTGCGATCCGCCAGTTGCCGCAGATATTCGCCCGCATCCACATATTGACCGTGATTCGGCCCGCGTTGCGGCCATTGGCCACCGGGAAATTGCGCATTGCCCCATTGCGGCCACGGCATCAATGGCATGAAGGGCCAGCGGCGACGCCCGCCGCCTGACGGAGGGATATTGATGATCGGTGGTAAACCGCCAGGATTGCGCCGGCCACCATAACCACCTGGCATCTGGTCTTCGGTGTTGTATTGAATTGGGAAAACGACCACGTCCGATTCTTCGACCTCTGCGATAGTGTCGCGGGCGCGCACGCCTTTGCTGGTGGTATCTACGCCATCGGTAAAGAGCACGATGGCTTTGCGGCCTTCGATGCGTTTGAGGCGTTCGCTGACGACCAGATCAACCGCTTCATAAAGGCTGGTGCCGCCGCCGATGCGCGTGCCGTAAATGGCCCGGCGCAAGCGCGCGCGGTCGCTGGTGAATTCGGAATCCACATACACGCGATCATCGAACGAGACGACCATGATTTGGTCATCGCCGCGCAATTGTTCGACAAAGGCGATGGCGGCGGCCTGAATGTCTTCGTGTTTGAAGGCGGTGCTGCGCGAAACGTCCAGCAGCAGGACGACGTGCAACGGCATCGTGACCGAGGTGAAATCGGCTACCTCTTGCTCAACCCCGTCTTCGTAAACGCGAAAGTCTTCTTTCTTCAAAAACGGGATGTAGCGTCCGCCGCGATCCAGCGCCGTCACGGGAATCGAAACCAAGCTCGTATCAATTTTGATCGTGTCGCTGTCATCCGGCACTTCGGGTTTTTGCGATGGCTGGTTCAGCGGTGGCGTAGTTTCCTGTTTCTGTCCAGGTGTAGGCGTCGGTGCAGGTTGCGAACGGCGGCCCGATTGCGCGGCAGCATGGAAATTGACGCCGAAGGCCAGCGTGAGCATGAACGAAACGAAGAGAAAGCTTGCGAAGATCGGTCTATTCATTGTGCGTACTCCTTCCGCGCGCATGAACGCAGCGATAGATACAGCTTGCCCGCTACGGACGAATTTTTGTGAATGGGGAAGGCTTGCGCGGAAAGGGGTAATCGCAAGCGGGCGGGATTATAGCGCAGCGCGGCGGCGGATGTTGGGGTTTTCTCTTTGGTCACTAACTCGCCAGGTTAAGGCTTGCCGCAGATAGACGCAGAAAAACGCGGATTGGCAATAGCATTGATCCGCGTTTTTCTGCGTCTATCTGCGGCAAAGATCGCTTACTTCGACCGCGTCCAGCTTTTCGGCAACACATCGCGTGCCGACAGATTCGCGCCCAAGATCAGAATAAATGACGAGATGAACACCCACGTGATCAGCGCCATCAGCGACGAAAGCTGTTTGTAGCTGCCTTTGAAATCCAGCAACGGCATCACCACTCTGAACCCCAACGTCGTGATCATCCACAGCACCGCCGTCGCTGCCGAGGCGAAAAAGATTTGCACGCGATGCACCTTGCCGTTGGGCACGACGTAATACACGGCAAAAAAGAGCAGCACCAAAAACGGCAGCGAGATGATCGTCGCAATCACCGCAAAGATCGGCTTGCGAATCGCGGCATCGCCCAGCAGCTTGCCCAGCAAATAATCCCAGGGGCTGGCAATCGCAATTGCAAGCAGGATGATGACGCTGCACACCAACACCAGCGGCATGTACAGCAAGTATTGTTTGATGACGTTGCGTTCGGGGAACTTCCACGAACGATTCAAGGCGAGTTCAAGCGGCTGAAAAATACCCGAACTGGAAAAGATCAGCAGCGCAAATGAAACCAGCGTGGCCTTGCCACCCGGCCCGCGCGTGACTTGATCCAGACTGTCGAACAAGGTCCGCGATTCCGCCGGTACCAGCGCAATCATGAGCCGGTAACAGGTTTCATAGCCTTGCTGCCAACCGAGGACGTTGACCAGAAAGCTGCCCAGCAGGACCAGAAACGAAAAGAACGACATCAGCACGTTGAAGGCGATGGACGAGGCGTGCACGTAGGTCTCGCTCTCGGTTAAATCCCAGATCGCGGGCCACATCTTTTTCAAAAAGAGCCAGGTGCCCTGCGCATAAAACTTGAAGCCACGCGCTCCGGCAGCGGGTGGGGCAATGGCGGTTTCGGTTTGTTCGTTCATAAACTCAACTGTTCGGGGGAACGATCAGCGCCCTCCGCTCACAACCAGAAACGTACCAGTAATAGAGTTGTTGCGACCTTTGGAAACAACAACATAGCAAATTGGCGACGGGGACACTGAAACCCAGTGGGCGACCGTCATTCTCCATTCTATATTCTCCATTCTCCATTCTCTTGCAGAGGCCGTCTTGATTGAGGTTTACCACTGCCCAGGAATGGAGAATGCAGAATGGAGAATGGCGGTTAAGCAGTTGGTAGTGAACGCCAAAACGCAAATTCCCCACTGTTTTCCACTGCAACAAGGATCGTGATCGGTAGAAGCAGCCAGAGCGTGAGAGCCGCCGCATACACGCCACCGTCAACCTTCCCGAATTCATCAGTGAAAGCAGGCAGAGTTTGCGCACCAAGCGGTTTCATCGTCAGCGAACCAGACGAACTCAGCGCTGTTCAGCCTTTTGAATTGGCGGTTCAGGTTGGGCTGCGGCCTGTGGCGAAGGCACGGCGGCCAGTTTGCGAATCGGTGTGACGACATCGGCACCCGGCGGCCCATTGACCACCGGAGCCGACTCCGTTGATGGCAAGATTTCGGTTGGCGCAGAAGGATTGACGGCGGGCGCAATTTCCTGAATGAACGCAGGGTTCAAGGAGCCGGTATTGAGTTGCGGCAATTCGGTGTTTTGCGGTTTGCCCAGCAAGCCGCGCACTTTGTAATCAAAGTCGAAGAGGTCGGGCCGATTGTAATGACCGGTGACGTCCAGGGTCATGCTTTCTTCGCGGATGCGATCCAGATTGATGCGCGCCAGGATGATGACTTCGGAATCGAAGGACGGACCGGCCACGTATTGCCCGTCGGGGCCGACAATCGAGCTGCCGCCGCTCAGCACAAATTCGCTGTTCGATTGGGCGAAGGACGGCGCGAGTTCCAATTCGCGCGGCAAATCCTGGCGGCGCATGATGCTGCCGACCGAAAGCACAAAGCAGCGGCCCTCAAAGGCGTAATGGCGCGCGGCAATCTGGTACATCTCTTTGACCGTGGGCCAGAGCGCCACGTGTATGTCTTCGCCCGCCACGTGCAAGGTTTGGCGCACGAGCGGCATCCAGTGTTCCCAGCAGATCAAACTGCCAATGCGTCCAGCCGAAGTCTCAACGACCTGCAAGCTGTTGCCGTCGCCAGGCCCCCAGATCAGGCGTTCATTGAACGTGGGGACAAGCTTGCGGTGCCGGTTGAGCAATGCGCCATCAGGGCCGAACGTCAGCACGGTGTTGTATAACGTGCCGCGCCCGGAGCCTTCGATGATGCGTTCGTTGACGCCGATGACGAGGGTTAGATGGTGTTCGCGGGCGGCATTGCCCAGGGCTTCGGTGATGGGGCCGGGGACGACGACGCTTTGCTCGACCAGTTGCGCAAAGAGGCGTTTGATCGCCGGATTGTCAAACACGGCCACGTCGCGGCAAACATCCAGCCAGGCGGGATAGCCCGGCAACCAGGCTTCGGGAAAGACGACCAGTTGAGCACGACGGCGCGCGGCTTCCGCGATCAGTTCCAACGCGCGCGCCAAGCTGCGTTCCAGGTTTTGATAGATGGGTGCGGCTTGGACAGCAGCCACGACGACCACGGAGGGTGGTGTGTTTGATTCCTCAGCTTGCGAAGGTTTCTGCGCGTTAGGCCACATAAGCGTCTGGTGTTTGTCTGAAACTTTTCGCCGGACTGCCAGCCTGATGCGCGTTACAAGCGCAGTCAGCCGGGGCAGTTGGCAGCAATACAAGTTCAAAAACAGCGCGGCAAACGGGAGGGCGAATGCCAGAAAAGCGCTAAATCAATAACATCGCAAGACGGATTTGGCAACTAAATTGCTGTGCGGCGTGAGATTGCGCCGCCCGCGCCCGCAGAGTTGAGCTTGTGTCACCAAGACCGTAAGCTGACTATCAACCGCCGTAATTTGTGCGACAGGAGAACCATAACTCTGATGAATGAAAAGACTGAGCCGCCAGCCGAAGCGCCCGCGCAAGGTTCACCGTTTGGACAACTGCTCGGCTTTCAACCGTTGCGTGCCGCAGCAGGACACGTGGCGGTGCAGTTGCCGTTTTCCCAAAACCATCTGCAAACGCACGGACGCATTCATGGCGGAGCCTTGTTTGCCCTGGCCGATCATGCGAGCGGGTGGGCGGTGCACACCATGCTGGAACCGAGTGAGCAATGCGCCACGTTGGAAATGAAAATTAATTACATTGGCGCGCTTCGTGATGAAGATTGTGTGGCCGAAGCTCGGGTCGTGCACAAAGGGCGCACCAGCGTCGTGGTCGAGGCTGAGATTCGCAGCGCTGCCGGGCGGCTGGTGGCGAAAACGCTGGCGACGTTTATCGTCTTGCGTGGTGACCGGCCAGGCTAGGCCCTTGCTTGACGCTCTAATTGCCGCTCGCTTAGACTGCCCGGCGTCAAACCTGCCAACTCGGTTTGCGAGGAAAAGCCCTGAAGCAACCGTCGCAGTAGTCACGGAAGACGGACTTTTGAGAGATGTGTTTGGAGGTCGCGCGCTGCAAGCTGGCCCGCACGGAGCCGTTCATGTTCACGGTTAAACACCCGCACGACATTCCAACGGTCTGCACAGCAATCACCGAGGAGAAAGTTGTTATGAAATATCGTTTGTTTAATGTTGCTACGGCGCGCCGTTTGGCGTTGCTGCTGATCGCCACTCTTCTGGCTTCGTCTTTGTCCGGCGCGGGGACTGCTTTTGCGCAGGATGCCAAGCAGGATAACAAGCAAGACAAGAAAAAGCAGAAGGATCAGGAAGAGCGCCGCAAACGCGGTCAGGCCGAAAAGCTCAACAGTGTTTACAAACGCTGGCTCGATGAAGACGTGCGCTGGATCATCACCGACGAAGAGCGCAAGACCTTCAACGCGCTCAAAAATGACGAAGAGCGTGAGCAGTTCATCGAACAGTTCTGGCTGCGCCGCGATCCCGACCCTGACACCGACACCAACGAGTACCGCGAGGAATACTATCAGCGCATCGCCTACACGAATGAGAAATACACCAGCGGCATCCCTGGCTGGAAGACCGACCGGGGCCGCATGTACATCATGTTCGGCAAGCCCGATCAGGTTGAATCGCATCCGTCGGGCGGCAGCTATGACCGGCCCACCTGGGAGGGCGGCGGCACGACTTCGACCTATCCGTTTGAAATCTGGTGGTACCGCTATATCGAAGGCGTCGGCTCGGACGTGGAAATCGAATTCGTAGACCCAAGCGGTTCTGGCGAATACCGCATTGCGCGCAATCCGAATGAAAAAGACGCATTGCTTTACACGCCCAACGCCGGCTTGACCTTGGCCGAAGAACTCGGTCTGTCGTCCAAGGCTGACCGCATCGCTTTCGGCGGCATCGGCGGCGGCAATGGGCAAGGCGGACAGCTTTTTGGCCAACGCGCCAAAGATAGCCAGTTTGAACGGCTGGATTTGCTGGCGCGTATCTCGCGTCCGCCCAAAGTCAAATTCAACGATCTGGCGGCGGCGGCGGAATCCGAATTGCCGAAAGCCAGCTTTGACGTGCTGTCAGCGGGCTTGGTCATCAACTGCCTGCGTGTGACTGAGAATTCAGTCCTGACCTCGTTCACCGTGCAGATGGACAACACCGATCTGGTTTACAAAGACGTGGGCGGCATTTCGCAAGCGGCGGCCAATATCTACGCCAAGATCACCGCGGTGTCAGGCCGCCGCGCCGGGTTGTTTGAAGATGTCGTGACTTCGAGCTATGTGCCTGAAGCGCTGGAACTGGGTCAGCAGTCAAAATCAGCGTATCAAAAGAACATCGTGTTGCCGCCGGGCAATTACAAGATTGATCTGGTGGTGCGCGATGTGAACAGCGGCAAAACAGGCATCCTCAAACAAGGCTTCGTTGTGCCCAAGTACAACGAAGGCGAACTGGCGCATTCAACCATGATTCTGGCGTCGCGCATCGAGCCGCTCAATGGCAAGCTGCCCACGGGTATGTTCGTGCTCGGCGCGTTGAAGGTGATGCCCGCGGCGACACCAGAGTTCAAACCGGATCAGAATCTGGGCCTGTATATGCAGGTTTATAACGTCCAGATTGATCAAGCGACGCTGCGTCCGAGCGTCGAGATCGAATACGTCATCACGCAAAAGGACAAAGAAGTGCTGCGTGTCAAAGAAGACGGCAAGACCGGCCTGAGCACGATCAACAGCCAGCAAATTACGTTGGCGCGTTCGATCCCGCTCAAGGGGTTCAAGCCTGGCTCTTACGATGTCGCCATCACGATTACCGACAACGTGGCGGGCAAGAGTTTGACTTCGCCGAAAGACAATTTCCAGGTGCTGCCTGCCCCCAAAGAGGCGGCCCAAGTAAAGTAGCGCTTCGGGACTGCCAGAGACAAAACAAAGCCCGCCAAGGTTTCAGCCTTGGCGGGCTTTGCTCTTTTCGCCTGGCGCAGCTTACCGCGCGATTAATACGGATGCTGCTTGGCGTAATTGTAAGCCGTCCACGCGGCGATCACGTGACAGACCCAACCGAGCATGCCGCCCGTGCCGATCCAAAACCCAGGCGTAATAATCAGCCAGAAAATGCCGCGCAAAATCTTGCCGTTGTAAATCTGGCCCACGCCCGGAATGAAGAAACTCAAGACTGCCGCCGTTCCCGGATTTTTCATAACAATGCTTTCCTCCACGCCAGTTCGATACGAAAAAGGCACAGCGAAAAGTTCGCGGGAATAGGTGACCACAGTGCCTGCTTGCCACTCCGCTCCAGAGACCGGGCGACAAGCGGAAAACACGCAACCTGGGTACGCACGGCTTCCAGCGTGCGGGCGTGGCAACGGACGGGATGCTGCCGAAGGATTTCCTTTCAGTATCAAGCCGTCGGCTGCCACGCCCGCACGCTGGAAGCCGTGCGTACTCAGGCCGTCCGCAGGCATTACTGCGCGCGGCGGTAAAACTTGCCGTTATACGTGCCAGCGTAGAAAAAGCCATTGCCGGCAGCCAGCGTGGAGACTTGCAACTCGGTCAGTCCTTGGTTGAATGGTTCCCAAGTTCGCGTGGCATCATTGAACCGAACGATCCCGCCCCCTGCCGCCGCCGCTCCGCCCCGCAAACAGGCATAGACGACGTTGTTGTGGACAAGAAACTTCGTTACTGGCACGAGCGTTGTGCTCCCTGCTGCTGTTGGTGGGACGCCTGTATTGATTAGCTCCCACGACAAGCCGTTGTTGTTAGAGTAGTAAATCCCTGAGAAATTCGTCCCGACGAAGATTTCAGTTCCGCGTACCGTAATGGCTGTCGCCGTGCCGCCTGCGGTGTCCAGCGCAGCAATGCCAATCTTCGAGAAGAAGCCGCCTGAATCAATCGAGCGGTAAACATCTCCGTTATAAAGCCCGTAGAAGCCATTTGAACCGATGGCGGCAGCCTCTAAGTTCTGGTCGCCAATCTTGGCCCAGGTCAGCCCGTCATTCGAGGAACCGAAAAAGCCATAGTACCCGATGGCATAAACTGAAGCGCCGGTTTGGATAAAATCGTAAACGTAACTCGCCCCGGTAAACGTCGTTGTCCAATTGTTGTTGCCGGGCTGTGTCCGGTGGATTTTGTTGAGTCCATTTGTCCCCGCGAGCAAGTAGCCATTGCGCGCAGCTAGGCCAACAATGTAGTAGCCGTTGGAATCAAGACCCTGCCCGAAGGGAACCCAGCCCGATCGATTGTCTGGTGACCGAAATACACCATAGCCGTAGCGCGAAAGGTAAAGATCATTTCCAATCGGCACAATGTTTCTGATTTCTCCGCCTTGAAAATCTGTCGTGAGTATCCAGCTACCACCGCCGCCACCGCCAGTGGTAACAGTAATGGCAACCGGCTTGGTGTCGCTCAAACTGCCGTCGCTCACCGCAAAATTTACCGTCACGGTGCCGACCTGATTCGTATTCGGCGTCCACGTGAAGCGCCCCGTTGTCGCGCTTGTCTGGCTAAACGCTGCGCCGCTCGGCAAACCTGTCGCTGTCAGCGTCAACGTTTGCCCCACATCCGGGTCGGTCGCAAAAACATCGAACGTGAGCGGGGTTCCTGCCACTACGGTTTGCGTTCCCGGTACTGTCAGCACGGGCGGGCTGTTGGGCTTGACCGTCAACGCGATGGTTTGCGTCGTGACGCCATTCTGGTTGTCGGTCGCGCGCAACGTCAGCGTATACGCGCCTGCCGTATTCGCGCCGGGTGCAAGCCGCACGTTGAACACACCTTGCACTTGGACAATCGAAGCGAAGGCCGCGCCGCTCACGGTCACTTGCACGGTTTGATTCGGATCGGGATCGCTGACCAGCAGCGGGATGTCGCGCGTCTGGCTCTCGGTCACGGCCAGCGCGAATGGCGCAACCAGCGTCGGCGGTTGATTGGGCTGCGTCGTGGGCGAAGGCAGCACCAGATCGGGCGTTACGCGCGTCAGGCCGTTCACGACGGCGGCGATGTTGTTGCGCGTCACGCGGTCGGTGCGGCCCGTGGGCCGGACGAAGCTGGCTTCGACGCTGAGTTGGTTATTGGCCGGGACGGGCACGTTGCGCAGCGTGAAGCGCCGTTGCCGTCGGTGACGGTCTCTTGCCCACGTACTCTGACCAATGCGCGGCGCACGGGTGTCGTGTTGTCGCTATCCACCACGCGGCCCGTGACCGTGGTCAGCGCGCGCGGCAACGCCGCAAAGTACACGCTGGTTTCGGTGATCGTATTCGCACCAGTCTCGACGCGCGTGCCGTCGGCGGAAACCGTGGCCGTGCCCGCTTCAATGAATTGACCGAGCGTCGCGCTGCCCGTGGTTTGATCCAGTTTGTAAAGCCGCGCCGCCGCATTGGCGGCCAAGCCGTCAGGGTTTGGAAAGGTCAGCTTGCCGCCCGGCGCGAGTTTGACGCCGAAGGGCGAAAGCTGGGCGATGGCCGAACTGAAAATCCCGGCGGGCAATGGCGCGGGCGTGCGGCTGTTGGCGATCAGCGTCAGGAAAACCAGATTGCCGGTCACGCCGGGTGGAAACGTGCCGACAGTGTTATCGGCGAACGTGAACGTGACGCCGCCGGAAGTCACGCTGCCCTCGGGCGCGAGCAGGCGGTGCGTGCTCCAATCGTTTACATCCGCAGCGCCGCCGCCTTGCGTTTGCACAGAAACGGCCTCGCCCGTGACGGGTTGCAAGGCGACGTTGGCCTGTAGGTTGTCGCGGTTGGCGGTGACGGTGACGATCTTGCTGTAAACCTGCATCGGCGGCGTCAACGGCAGTTTTGACGGATCGAATTTCAAGGTGCCCAGCCCGGCGCTCAAGTCGCGCAGCAAATACGTGCCATCGTTGCGTGTCGTAGCTTTGATCGCGCCGACACTGACTTCGACGCCGGGCAGCGGATTGCCATTGGTGTCGGTCACGAGGCCGCTGAGCGTCGTGCGCACCGTGACGGTGTTGGCGCTGCTGCCTTCGCCCTGTATCGTGCGCACGGCGACGCGCCCGCTCTCGGCGCCCAACGGCACACGCACGATCAGTTGATTTGCCGAAGCCGATTCGACGACGGCTTCCAGCCCGTTGATGAGGACGACATTGTTGGCGGCAACGGCGGAAAAGCCGGAGCCGTTGACGTTGAGCGTCTCGCCCGCCGTCGCCAACGCGGGTGCAAAGCTGGTGATCGTCGGCGGATTCGAGCCAATCAAGCCGGCGATTTCAATTTCGGCTTCGTTGGAAACAAAGTTGCCGCCCTGGACGGCGAGTTTGACTTTGCCGCGTCCGAGCAAGGCGCGCGGAATCTCGACGTTGATCTGATCCACACCGACCAAGCCGCCCTGTTTGGCGGCAAAACTGGGCGTCAATTCAAGGCCGCCCAGCAACACGCGCACATTTTCGGCGACGCCATTGCCGGTGTTGCCGTCCGTATTGGGTAAGCCGCGCACGCCGCACACAAACAGCGCCAGAATGACGCGTTCATTCGCCGGCCCCAGGTTGACGGGTTTGGTCGCCCAACGGTTGTTGACCAGTTGCGCGATGGCTTCGGTCGTTTGCGCGCCGTTCGCGGCAACGCGCATCGCCACGGCAGCGGGCACGCCCAGGCCATTGCCGTTGGCGGTGAAGATGGTCGGGGCGGCGCTGACGATGGTCAGCTTGCCGGTATGCGTGATGGCGCCGTTGCGCAAGACATTGACCGTCGCTTCACCGGCGGCAGTGCCGAGCGGGACTTGGTAATTGATCTGGCCGGTCGAGACGAAAAACAGTCCGGCATTGACGCCATTGACCGTGACCGTGACGCCATTGAGCGTCGTGGGCAGCGGCGTGGCGGTGGCCGTCGCGTTGCCGGGCGCCAGGTTGCTGCCGAATCCGGCGGCGATCCCTTCGGCAGTCAGGTTGGTTTCAAACCCAGCAGCAGAGAGCGAAATAAACGGTGGTTGCGTTTGCAGCGGCGCGGTCAGGCTCTGGAAATACTTGCTGAAACTAAGACCGCCGAGAAATAAACAACCGATGAACGTGAGCGCACGTAACCTAAGTGAGCGCATTTTTCGTTGGGGCATAGCTGAAATCTCCTCTAGCTCGGCACTGGCTTAATGGCAATTCCAAAGCGATTTGGAACCAGGAGGGAGGGTGAAGGCAGCGGGAGTATACGTTGCAAAAAGAGGCCTGCCAATGGCCCGATAATGCCGAAAAGCGCAAATTGTTTGTAGGTTTCGAGAGGCTGATTTGGTGCGGCTGCGCACCTTCTTCGATGCAGTAGTACTTGGCCGGGCACAATGGATGGCCTTCGAGTTGGTAGGGGCGAAAAGGTTCTGGCAGTAAATTGTTCGGTGACCTTACTTGGGAGCGCAGGCATCCTTGCCTGCGCTCCCAGGCGGCTTCCCGAATTTTTTCCAGCCAGAAAAGCTTGGCGAAATTCGCTGGGCTAAAGCTGGTTAAGATCCTGCGGCGGCGTGTCGGCCAACAACGCCACACCCCACATCCGGCGTTGCGTGCGGGCATCAGCCGTGCCGCTTTGACGCACAAACCAGAGCCGGAAATCCGTCAGCAGGTGATCAATCGCAGCATCCATCTGGGCAAAGGTCACGCGGTTGGTGACGAATTGATAAGCGTCGCCCCAACCGCGTATTTTGCGATCTATCAAGCTCAGCGTTTGCAAGTAGGTTTGTTCCGCGCGGCGGCGTGGCGCGCCGTCTGACTTGAAGGCCCGAATCTCTTGTCTGGCTTGGGCAAGAATGGATTTTAGTTCGCGCAAAAATTTGCGCCGATTCTTGCTTGAGGGCGACACGCCGCTGGGATGAATCCGGCAGCCCAGAAAATCGAAGCCCTCGGCCACACGCCCCAAAAAGGCTTTCTGGCTGCCATCGCCGGGGGCATAACAATCCATCCCCAGCCGCGCCAGTTCTTCTTGCGCCAGGGCAAAGGCGCGCTCGATGTCGTTCTCCCGGCTGGCGAGAATCACGAAATCATCCAGGTAACGCACCATCGCCAGCCCGTTCGTATTGAGCACTTCATCAAACCGGCGCAGGGCGATGTTTCCGGCGAGCACTGACAGCAACGATCCTTGGGCCACGCCTAGCGCTGGCCCTGGGAAGAGTTCGATAAATTCGCCCAGCGCCGCGACATTATTCAGTTCTGTTGTGACCGCACGCTCGAACAAATCGGCGAAAGCGGCATCGTTGACATTGGCGCGGATAAAGTCGGCGACCTCTTCGCGCGGCACGCAGGGGAAGAAGTCTTTCATATCGGAATACACATAAGCGTGCGCGCCCGTTTCAATCAGCCTGACGATACAAGCAATCGCTTGCGGCAAGCCCTTGCCCGGTGTGCCTGCAAAACTGCGCGGCTGGTTGAGCACGACAGGCAGCGCGCCCAGGTGTGTTTTCAACTCGTCATCTGCGGTGTAAAGCACATCCAGGATGGCGCGTTGCACGATGCGGTCGCGCACCGAATGGATGGCGATGCCGCGCCGCGAACCGCCGCTCTTGCGTTTGGTATAGCCGTGTTTTTTGGAAAATTCGTAGGTGTGCTGGCGCAGCGCCGTTTGAATCTCAAGCAACGCGCGCAACGGAGCCGCGTCAATCGCGTGCATCTCATAGGTGATATGCGGCCACGCCGTATGCGCCACGTTGGCCCGCACGTCACGCCAGGCGCGATAAAGGTTGTCTAGATCGCTGACAGCTAGTGCTAATTCACCCATCGTTGGAGTTGAAAAAATATCGGGGGCCATTGGTTACCGCAACCCCCGACCGTTAGGTACCGGCGTTCCACAGAGCACAGCCAAAGCCGTGGCGATCTGCAGGAGAGGCCGAAGCCTCTACTTGCCAGCCGCGCGGCGCGCACTCATAAGCGCGCCACGCCAGCCGGATGGACCCGTCACCGACCATCGTTCCGCCCACGATACTGGACTGAACGATGCGGCGATCCTCACCCGCGCGGGGTGAGACCGAAGAGCCTTGCGAACAAGTCTCTCAAAGCCGCCTGCCAGCGTTTGTGCCCAAGCACTGCGTCATCCCAATGATCCAAGCATGACCTGGTTGCGGTAACTGACGCTGCGCCTGGCGCGGCCTGGCGGCGCCTCGCGGAGCGTAAAGTGGTTGCACCTCACGACGATCCGCGCGCTTGTGGCGCGGCTTCCGACATTGGTGAATGCCGGAAGCAGAGGCAAACGGAAGATATACTACCGCGTAACGATGTCAACCGGCTCTTGTCACAGAGACTCAGTTCGGCATCCAGCAATTGCTTGTCAGCTTTCGCCTCTCTGAGTAGACTGCGCTCGCCTTAACAATCACCTGAAACAAAACGGAGGGACACTGATGGAATGGCGCGTCTTTTTTATCGGCCCGATGGGTAAGGAAAAGCCCGGCAAAGGGGCTGATAAAGGGGTTGATTACACGTTGCACTTGCCCAAACTCCACGCCTTTCTTGTTTCTTACCTCAAAGAAGAGCACGGGTATCAAGAAACCAAAAATAAGTTTTTCACTCTAACCGAAGGCCAGCGCGTCGGCAGTGTCACGCTGGTAAAAGGAAAGGGAAAAGGCAAGGATTCTATTACCATCCTGACCCCGTTCGACCTATACGGGGCTGGCGATATTCCCTCAAATGTGTTTGATGCGATTGATGATTCTGACTTGGTGATTGCTGATTTGAGCGGCAATAAACCAGCGGTGATTTACGAACTTGCCTTTACGCATGCGCTGGGCATCGAGACGATTTTGGTCGGCGGCGCCGAAGCCGTGAGTTTCTATCTGGCGCAAACCAAATTCATCAACATTGATTTCCGGCCCAAAACGATTTCTTCCGATGAGTTAAAGAATAGATTCGCGAGTTGGCTCAAAAATAGGAATAAGCTTTTCGAATCAGAAAATCCGCTTCAACGGTTTTACGGTGCTCCATTGCCTGACATTTCGGCGGCCAATGGGCTGGCGGCAGGATTCTATGACAACTTCGCGCGCCCGATTTTGACGAATGGTGAAATCGTTTATCGAACGCAAACTCCGGAAGGAAAGCTGGTCGAGGAGACTAGGGCCTTGCAAGGGTTGATCGTACTTCGCCCCGAAAACTTGGCGAGCCGGGTGGAGGAAATCAGGGAAGAATTGGAAAAACGGTTGCTCGCTGAATTTCCAGGAGAGGTGCTATATGGCGCGCCGGATAAGCTGTTCATCAGAACAAACGAAGGCGCGCGCACGCCGTTTTTCCTGGTCAGAGACTACTTGATTGATATTCCCCGAACGATGTTTTCGTTGGCGCTCTCGCCCCGGCTGGAACGCACCAATCGCAATCAAACGCTCAAAAGCAGCATGGAAGGGGTCTTAATCGGACGCTTTTTCGAGGGCGTGAAAAAGAATCTGAAAAAAGACCGCAACATCAAAGTAAAGCTCTTCCACTTCGGCTCGGTCGCAGAAATTCCAGCGATTATCAAAACTGGGGGAAGCAACACTTGGTCATAACCTTATGGCGAGGACAGCGCCTCAGTAAACCGCGCGCCGTCGCCCCGTCTCTTTCGTCGCTAACGCAAAGCGCGGCTCCACGTCATCCCCCGCCAAAATCCGCGCGGCCATGTATTCGCCCAGCACCGGCCCGTGTTTGAAGCCGTGGCCGGAACCGCCGCCGACCAGCCAAACGTTCTCAAAGGCCGGATGCCGATCAATCAAAAAATCGCCGTTGCAGGTGTTTTCGTACTGGCACACGCGGCTCTCGACGAGCGGGGCGTCTTGCAAGGTTGGGAAACGTTCGGCCAGAAAGGCGCGGACTTCCTGCAAGCGTTCTGGCGTGAAGGCGCGTTCGCCCGTGTCGGGATCGAAGGGCGGCCCGTGGCGGTCAAGGGCGAGTTTGAAACCACGTCCTTCCATATCCGGCAAGCCGTACATCTCGCTGCCGAAATCTATCCAGGCGGGGAATTGCGGCGGAGCAAAGCGCCGGTCGCCCGCCGGCGTGCCGAAATAAAACACCTCTTGCCGTGTTGGGTGAAGGCGTTCGCCAAGCAGGTCAGGGAAGAGCTTAGGCAACCAGGGGCCGCAGGCAAAGACGAAGACCCCGGCGCTGATCGTCGCGCCTGCGTGTGTTGTCACGGCCTTCAATTGGCCCATGCCTACGGGTGGCAAAATCGCTGCTGGGAAATAATCAACGCCAGCATTGACGGCTTCACGCGCGACCAGTTGCACGGCGCGCCGCGCCAGTAATGCGCCGCTTTGCGGTTCATAAATCCCCCACGCCACCGGCCCAAAATTGATTTGCGGGTAGCGGCGTTCCAATTCGTCACGGTCCAATTTCTCAAAGGGGATGCCGACGTTTTGCAAAACTGTGACGCTGTGCGCCGCATATGCATCCTCGGCGCGCGCCAGCAACAGCACGCCCGTAGCTTGGAAGACTGGCTGTCCGGTGCGTTCGTCAAACTCCCGCCACAATTGCAAGGCGCGCCACGACCAGCGTGTATAGAGTTCGTCCGCGCCGTAACTCATGCGGATGATGCGCGACTCATCGCCCGAACTCGACCGATTATTGCCGGGGCCGTAAGCATCCATCAAAGCCACACGCAAACCTGCGCGGCAGAGTTGATAGGCCGTCCACGCACCAAACACGCCAGCGCCGATCACCGCGGCATCATACGTTTTTTGAAGAGAGTCCTTTTGCATAACGGTTCTATTTCCGAAGACTTTTACGCGCTGAGTGCGCGGATGGGTTATGCCATTGCGGCGAAGTGAATATAATGTCCGCCGTTCGCTGAAAACAATCTGTCCCGCAAGCATTCGTACAACACAGTCGCAAGACACGGTGAGGAGAATAGCCCTAATGCCGGATTCGATGGTCGCTCTTTTACGAGACAATTGTGAAAGTCTGTTGGCGCAATTGGCGCAGACGCCTGTTGAACGCGCGGCGGAATTCAACACCCTGCTGGAAATCGTCAGCTTGACTTGCGCCACGCCGGGCTTGAACGAAGATGCGTTCAAAGCGGCGCGCAAACTGGGTGAATGGTATGCCCGATACAATGGCGATCTGCAAGATTTAATCGGCCAGTTACTATTGGCCAGCCAATTTCCCGGCGAGGGCCATCTGCCGAAACAACAGGCGCTGTTGGCCAGCGCCATCAAAGCGTATTTGCACACGATGACGCGGCAATTGCAGGAACAGGCTCAGCAAGACCCCTTGACCAAACTCTTCAATCGGGCTGTGTTTGAACACCGCTGGCAGGAGGAATTGGCGCGCGCGCGCCGTTATGGCCGTGAATTGACACTGGCACTCTTTGATCTGGATCAGTTCAAACAAGGCAGTGGTCGGCTAGGTCGGCCCGCGGGCGACGAAGTCTTGTGCCATTTCGCGACTGTCCTGCAAACCTCTTTGCGTCAAAGCGACGTTGCTTTTCGTTATGGGGACGATGAGTTTGCGACACTCTTGCCCGAAACCGGTTGCGCCGCCGCCATGCCCATTTTGCAACGGCTGGAAGCACGGTTGCTTGAGGCTTGCCAGGCGGAAGCTGTGCGCCCGCCGTTCGGCATTCGCTATGGCTTCGCGACGTACCCAGCCGATGGGCAAGGCGCCGGCGAATTATTGCGGTTGGCTGATGCGCGTCTGTATGAACACAAGCGTGCGCAAACTCAAGCAGTAGTCGGTAGTCGGTAGTCAGTAGTCAGTAGTCAGTCCCTTTTTATTCACAGTCAATAATTGCAAGAGATTCCATTCGGAGACGACTACTGACTACCGACTACTGGCTACTGACTACGCATTAGCGGTAACCACATGAATCGTTCAGTCTTTCAATCCAAACCGGTTAACTCACGGCTGATTTACTATGTCTTGATCTTCGGCTTCGCCATGCTGCTCAGTTCACTTTGGTACATTGGCAACTACAGTACGCAAAAGCTCAGCGAATTGAGCACCCTGGCCGAAGAGCGCACGCAGGATTACACCAACCGCCTGAAACTGGCGATCCAGTTACGCGAACAAACCGTCAGCGTTATCGCAGAGGCGCGCTTCTATCGGGCCGCGCGTGATTTGCGCGTGCGTGGCCCCGCCATTAAAGCCAAGTTGAACGAGTCGAAAGTAAAGCTGGAACAGTTGCTGGGGGAAGGCCAAAAACTCCGTGCCCTACGTGGCGCAGCGCTACCCTCCGATGAACGCGCGGCTTGGGAAAAGGTCGAACAGAGCGCCAAAGATTTCTGGCCCGCGTTGTTTGCCGAAGAGCAACGCGTACCGGAAGGGCCGCCCACGACTACCTCTGATGCTATCGGCGCTGGCGCTTTAACCAAGGAATCCGAGCCACAGGTTTCTGACGAAACGCAACGGCATTTTTTTGACAAACGCAACCAGCTTGCGGACGCCACCCGCGCATTGGCCGACAACCTCAGCAGCCGTCAAAGCACCGTCTTGCAGGAGATGAAAGCGCAACAGACCCAGGCAGCCGCTGAGGTCAATAATCGTTGGTGGTTGATGTACATGGTGAGTTGGATTGTGGCTGTAGCCACCTACATTCTCACGCAACAACAGGTGCGCCAAATCCGCGAGGCCAAGAACAATGCGCAAGAGGCCGATGGCCTGACGACTTCGGTGCTCAACAGCTTGTCCAACGACGTGCTGGCTTTTAACGAACAAGGCGCGGTGCTAACCGTCAATCCGGCGTTTCTCAAAGATTTCAAGCTGCAACGCGACGAATGTTTGCAGCAGGATTACCGCACCTTGCTCAGCCGCAATGCTGACTTACGCGCCTTTGTCGAACAGTCGGCCCAAGCCAAAAACGGCGACCCGGCGCATCGCAAACACATTCAAATTCAGCCTGACGGCGGGCAAGAGATGACGCGGCTCTTTGATGTTGACGTGGCGCCGCGTCTGGTCGGACAGCAGCAGCGCGGGCACGTCGTCGTGCTGACCGATGTCACCGAGGCCGAGCGCATCCGCGAAGAGGCCAACCGCAATCGCACGCTTAGCACAGTCGGTCAATTGACCGCCCAGGTCGCCCACGAAATTTACAATCCGTTAGGCGCGATCAAGCTCAATGTGGATTTACTGGAAATGCAGTTAAGCGATGAGGACAACGACGTCAAACACACCGTTGCGCGCCTCAAACGCGGGTTGGAACACCTGACGACCATCGTGATGGATTTGCGTTATGTGACGCGCCCGCGCGAGCCTGAACGCCAGCCGACCGAGATGAATGCCTTGTTGGATGAGGTGATCGAACTGGCGGGCGACCGGCTGGAACGTTCGCGCGTCGTGATCAAACGCGATTACGCGGCGGCAAAATTGCTGGGCGAGTACGATCCGCTGCAATTACGCAAAGTCTTCTTGAATCTGCTCATCAATGCCGTCGAAGCTTCGCCGCGTGAGGGCGAGATCGAATTGCGCACGCGCATACTCAACCCGGATGAATTGCCGCCGGACTTTCAAGCTGAACGCGGGGCCGTTGCCGTCAGCGTCACCGACCACGGCATCGGCATGTCGCCCGAAACCAAACGCCGCATCTTCGAGGCGTTTTATTCAACCAAACAACACGGCACCGGCTTGGGTATGATGATCACGCAGGAAATCATCAAAAAACACGACGGCAAAATTGAGATTGAGAGTGAGGAGGGAAAGGGCACGACGGTGAGCGTTTATTTGCCGGTGTGAAGGATGAGGGATGAACTGATTTCCCCCTCACCCTCACTCTTCAAACGGAGATAACTTCTATCTCAGGATCAACCTCGGCTTTCAGCATGCTTTCAATGGCCATCAACGTACCATATGACGAACTCGGGCAACTGCCGCACGCGCCCTGATAGCTGATCGTCAAACGTTTGCCATTCAGTCCGATGATTTCCAAGCCGCCGCCGTCCATCGCCAAGCCGGAGCGGACTTTTTCATCCAGCACCTGATTGATCTGATCAAGCAGTGGGTTTTCGCCAACGACGTAAGCCGGGTTGCTTTCGGCTGCGGCTGCTTGCGCGACTTCGGTCACTGCCGGGGCTGAGCGAATCGGTTCGGCCAGCTTGCGCAGCATCTCTTCCCAATCCACATGATCCGCTTTGTTGATCGTGATGAAGCGATCCATGTAAAAGACCGAGGTCACGTTGCCCACGTCAAACAATGACGCGGCCAAGGGGTCGCCTTGTGCGGCGAGCGCGTTTTGATAGGAACGTGAAGAGCCAGCCGTCACCGGTTCCTTCAAAATGAACTTCACGGCATTTGGGTTGGGCGTGTATTCGATGTCTGCAATCTTGGGCATTTCCTTCTCCTTGCTCAATCAATCTAGTTTTGCTGCTAACGAGGCCTGATTATAGTCATCGTTCACAGGTTCACCAAACCACGCAACCCAGCCCGGTATGACCAAGGGAAGCGCCCGCCCGCCCGCCCGCGCTTTTCAAGCCGCTTTTGCTTCGTCTATAATCCGCCGCTCATTACGGCATTCACATTGTCTAAGGACGTCAACTTCATAACACAAGAGGTTCAATCACCTATGCACCAAACGAATCCTGGATTCGGTCTCGCGCGGCTGCGCCGTCAACTCACTGCCCAACTCACTGCACTGACGGCGGGCGTAGCCTTTTTCGCCCTCAACACCCTGACGGCATTTGCCCAGGAACCGGCGCACCGGCCTGGCGGCGAAGCCAATTTGAAACTGCCCGATCTCTCGACCGTCTCATTTATGGGCGGCACCAATGGCCGCAGCCTGTTGATGGTCGGCATTCTGGTCTCGCTGCTCGGGATGGTTTTTGGGTTGTTGATTTATACCCAACTCAAAAAGATGGCCGTGCACAAAAGCATGCTCGAAATCTCTGAGTTGATTTACGAGACGTGCAAAACCTATCTGGTGACGCAGGGCAAATTCATCTTGATTCTGGAAGCCTTTATCGCCGTCATCATCGTGCTTTACTTCGGCTTGCTGGTCGGCTTTCCCGCGTACAAGGTCGCTATCATTTTGATCTTTAGCCTGATCGGCATCGGCGGCAGTTATGGTGTCGCGTGGTTCGGCATCCGCGTCAACACCTTCGCCAATTCGCGCACCGCCTTTGCCTCGCTCGGCGGCAAGCCCTATCCGATTTACGCTATCCCGCTTAAGGCTGGGATGAGCATCGGCATGATGCTGATCTCGGTCGAATTGCTGATCATGCTCTGCATTTTGCTCTTCATTCCGGGCGATTACGCCGGGCCGTGTTTCATCGGCTTCGCCATCGGTGAATCGTTGGGCGCGGCGGCCTTGCGTATCGCAGGCGGCATCTTCACCAAGATCGCCGACATCGGTTCCGATCTGATGAAGATCGTCTTCAAGATCAAGGAAGACGACGCGCGCAACCCTGGTGTGATCGCCGATTGCACGGGCGACAACGCGGGCGATTCGGTCGGCCCGTCGGCAGACGGTTTTGAAACCTACGGCGTGACGGGCGTCGCGTTGATCTCGTTCATTCTGCTGGCCGTCAATCAGAAGACGGCAGGCATCGGTTTTGAAACGATACAGGTGCAACTGCTGGTCTGGATTTTCGTGATGCGCGTGATGATGGTCATCGCTTCGGCTGGCTCATACTTCATCAACGAAGCCATCGCGAAAGCGCGTTACGACGGCGCCGACAAGATGAACTTCGAGCATCCGCTGACCAGCCTGGTCATCCTGACTTCCATCGTTTCGATCATCCTGACCTTCGTTGTGTCGAAGCTGATGATTCCGGACTTGGCGGGCGACAGCACGCTATGGTGGAAGCTTTCGATGATTATTTCGTGCGGCACGGCGGCGGGCGCGATCATTCCCGAACTGGTCAAGGTCTTCACCTCGACCGAATCGCGGCACGTCAGCGAAGTCGTCACCTCGTCCAAAGAGGGCGGTGCCTCTCTCAACATCCTGTCCGGCTTGGTCGCGGGTAACTTCTCTTGCTACTGGTTGGGCATCAGCATCGTCATCCTGATGGCGATTGCTTATGCAGTCAGCCTGCAAGGTCTGGCTGTGCTGATGGCCGCGCCGGCGGTATTCGCCTTTGGTCTGGTGGCCTTCGGCTTCCTGGGCATGGGCCCCGTCACCATTGCGGTTGACTCGTATGGCCCGGTGACCGACAACGCGCAATCGGTTTATGAACTCTCGCTGATCGAGCAAATCCCGAACATTGAAGCCGAGGTCAAACGCGATTTCGGCATCACGGTCAACTTCGACAAGGCCAAACACCTGCTCGAAGAGAATGACGGCGCGGGCAACACCTTCAAAGCGACGGCCAAACCCGTGCTGATCGGTACCGCCGTCGTCGGCGCGACCACGATGATTTTCTCGATCATCATGTCGCTGACCAACGGCCTGACCGAAAACGTAGAGAAGCTCTCGCTGCTGCACGCGCCTTTCGTGCTGGGGCTGATCACGGGCGGCGCGCTGATTTACTGGTTCACCGGCGCGTCCACGCAAGCCGTGACCACCGGCGCTTACCGCGCGGTCGAGTTCATCAAGGCCAACATCAAACTCGATGGCGTCGTGAAAGCCTCGGTGGAAGACAGCAAGAAGGTCGTCCAAATCTGCACGGAATACGCGCAGAAAGGGATGTTCAACATCTTCCTGACGGTCTTCTTCTCGGCGCTGGCCTTCGCCTTTATCGAAGAGTATTTCTTCATTGGCTATCTGTTCTCGATTGCGATCTTCGGCTTGTACCAAGCGATCTTTATGGCGAACGCGGGCGGTGCCTGGGACAACGCCAAAAAGGTCGTCGAAGTTGAACTGAAAGCCAAAGGCACCGAATTGCACGATGCCTGCGTCGTCGGCGACACGGTCGGCGACCCGTTCAAAGACACCTCTTCGGTGGCGATGAATCCGGTCATCAAATTCACGACGCTGTTCGGCTTGCTGGCGGTGGAGCTGGCGGTCAGCTTGCGGCACACGAGTGCGGGCACTTCATTGAGCCACGTGCTGGCAGTCGTTTTCTTACTGGTCTCGATGTTCTTTGTGTACCGGTCGTTTTACGGGATGCGAATCGGCAGCGAGAAGTAATTCGACTCGGCTGATTCCCAAGTGAGTGAAACCCGCGTTGCAGCTTCGGAGGCGGCGCGGGTTTTCTGTTTTGTAATGAGGAGATTTGCTTCGATGCCTTTCCCCGAAACCACCCGCCTCGAGTTGCCCATCCTGCAAGAACTCCAGGCCACGGGCGGCAGCGATCAGGTGCGGTATCTGTACGACCGGCTCACTGGCTACTTTCCGCAGTTGAGCGAAGACGATTTGGCCGCACGCACAGAAACCGGGCGCAATCGTTGGCGCACGCTGGTGCAACGCGCCGGGAAGCAATTGGCCGACGCGGGCGAATTGAAACGCGCGCAGGCGCACTGGACGATCACACCGCGCGGGTTGAAACGTGTCGCAGCCGAGGCTGTGCAATTCGAGCCGAGCCGCGCGCCTGGGCAAAACGCGACGCGCGCGCTGTCGCATCGTGAAGCGCAGGACTTGCTGGTCGAAATCGGTTCGCTGTTAGGCTGGCATGCCGAAGCGGAGTTTGAGTATTACGACGTGGTCTGGCGCGCCAGTGCGCACGCGCCGCGCCTAAGCCATGTTTTCGAAGTGCAGATTGCGGGCAGCGTGGACAGCGCGTTGACGCGGCTGAAGCAGGCTTATGAGGCGCAGCGCTCGCAACTCTTCCTGGTTATCGGCGCTGAACGAGATGTGACATTTGCGCGGAAACGGTTGGCCGCCTCGTTTCACGAAATCCTACACGCGGTGACGGTCATCGGTGTGGGCGACTTACAACGGCTGGCCGAAACGCTACAGCAACAAGCCGTGCTGCTCGAAAAATTGGTGCGGCGCGTTTGAATCCCAACCAGCTTCAATAGCCATAACTGCACCGGGCAAATGAACCAGTCTGCACAGGATTTATTCTTCCTGCGACGCCGTGTTTTAGCGGCTCCATAACAGTTTTTGTTCAGATTAGCAGCGAGAAAGGTCATACCCCATATGCGGCGAGCCTGCCCGTAAGGCTACGCGACTTGGGGTAGCCTTGGGCGCATTCGGTGGAAGCGCGTTTTAGGACAAACCACGTATATCTACGTGGTTTCAAGCATTTCTATAAAATTTCTCAGCGCGGCACGCCAAGTGCTTTTGCTAGGCGCGTGATTGAAAAGGTGCTGGCAACCAGAGACCGTTAGTCGGTGTTGCCAGTTGGCATTCCAAACTAGGAGGTAGTTATGTTGTCCCCATTTTCCAAACTGATTAGCGCGACGTTGCTGGGCTTGGCTTTGCTGATGTTGCCCACATTGACCAACAGTTCGTCTGCCAAAGCGTTTGCCGGTGACTCCCGCCGCCATAACGATGACGATGACAAAGACCATGGCAAGTACGACAAGAAGTACTCGAAGAAGAAACACAAATACGATGACGATGATGACCGCGATGGCCGTCGCTGGAACAACCGCCGCCGTTTTGACCGTGGCGATTGGTGGTGGTTCCGCAATCATCGCCGCTTCCTGAGACGCTAATCAACAGCACAAACGCAACGCAAGCTCTTAGCCGAAAGCTTACCCGGTTGCCTGCTGTGTCTTCCTGTTCAGACCGTCCCGGTCGCTCCGGCGCGTTGAAAATCTTCGCCGGAGCGGCTGTCACGCGATTGTTCCTTTCCTGAATCGCAAAAACCATTGGCCGAGAAATGCACCTTGAACGAACCCCTGACCGAATGGGAGGCATTGCTATGTTTTGTCCAAAATGTGGAACCCCAAGCAAAGGCAAACGCTTTTGCACACGCTGCGGCCTCGCACAAATGTTGCCGCGCTACCAAGGCACGCCGCGCAACGCCGCTGCCCAGACTGTCGTCCGCACGGTATCTGTTGCGGCCCACCAAACCGTGACGCAAAAAGTCGCGCCGGTGGTGCTGACTACGCCGCAACGCAACGCCGCTGCCGCGCAAACGGTGCGGATTAAACAAAGCAGCGTGACGGTCGTCCCTGCACTTGCACGCAGCAGAGGCAAAGCCTTAGACCGAAGCACACACACAATCCCGGCGAAGACGGCCTCGCAACGCAGAGTGTCTGTGCTGTTGGCGGCGGCTGTCATGCTCTTGTTGGCCGGAGGTTTTGGCTTTCAGCAATACCGGCAGCAACCGGTTGCGGCACAGGCGGTGGCCTCGCTGGTCGCTAAACCTACGGTCACGCCGATGGCGTCGCCGACGCCGGTTTTGGCGCAGCGCTGGACGCTCATTGCTGACCAGACCAGCGAGGTCAGCGCTGCTGAAAACGCCCTGGCGGAGCCGGATCAGACCGCCGCCGTGATCGCTTCCGGCGGTCAACTCGCCTTGGAGTTGCGCGCGGGCAGCTTTTTTGGCAACGGCCCAGGCGCGGATGTGCAGGTGCACAGCGCGGCCTTAGCGCCAGTCAGCTACACAGTCTTTGTGCGCAACGCCGCCGCCGCCGCGTGGCAGCGTATTGACAGCAACCGCCACGGTTTTGTGCAGGGCATCAAAGGTCACGACATGGGCCATCACGGCTTATTGCAAGCGCGCCAGTTGTTGATTCGCAACGATGCGGACACCGCGCTGCCGGTGGACGCCGTCTCGGTCGTCTATCCAGACAAAGTGGTCGAAACGCCAGACCATCACCACACGCATTGATAAAGCTTGCGGGGAGCGCGGATGAGACAGCCACGCTCCCCGTGAATGACAAGCCCGCCACGCGCCGTCTATACTCCCAGCCAGTTTTCCCAACCTTAACTTCGGAGCTTGCATCGCCTGCGCTTATGACGACCCCGTTGCGTCGCCAATACCTAGACATCAAACGCCGCTACCCCGGCATGTTGCTGTTCTTCCAGATCGGCGATTTTTACGAAGCCTTTGACGAAGACGCGCACGTCATCGCGCGTGAATTGGGCGTGGCGTTGACGCGCAAATTCTTTGGCAAGGGCCAGGTGCATCCGCTCGCTGGCGTGCCGGTGCGTGCGCTCGAAAGCCATCTCGCCAAACTCATCAATCGCGGTCACAAAGTCGCCGTTTGCGAGCAGGTAACGCTGCCGGGCAAGGGCTTGGTCGAACGCGAAGTCACACGCATCGTCACGCCCGGCACCATCGTCGAGCCGGGCTTGCTGGAAGGCCGCGCGAACAATTACCTGGCGAGCTTTGTCAGCATTGAGCGGCACGCGGGTCTCGCCTTCACGGACGTCACGACGGGTGAGTTCGCCGCGATTGAATTGGAAGCCATGCAGGCCCTGGCCGAATTGGAACGCCTTGATCCGGCAGAGTTGTTGTTGCCCCGCAGCCAACCCGCACCGAACGTTGAGATCAAGGCAATCACAAAACTTGACGATGCTCATTGGGAACCCAAACCCTCGCGCCGTGCGTTGCTGGATCATTTCGAGGTGCGGACGCTGGAAGCGTTTGGTTGTGAAGGCAAGCCGCTCGCGCTTGCGGCGGCGGGCGCAATCATCGCGTATTTGCGCGACACGCAACCGGACGCCCTCGCCAACCTGACGCGGCTGCAAAGTTTCGTGACCGACAATTTCATGCGGCTCGATCCGCAAACGGCGCGCAATCTGGAAATCTTTCAGGGTTGGGATTTCACGGGCGGACAGCCGACCGGTTCGCTGCTCGCCACGATTGATTTGACGCTCACGCCGATGGGTGGGCGGCGTTTGCGGCGCTGGTTGCGGCATCCGTTGCTGGATGTGGTTGAGTTGCGCGCGCGGCAGGACGCGGTCGAATGGTTCTGGCAACACGAACCTGTGCGCGACAAGTTGCGCGCGGCGTTGAATGAAGTGCTGGACATCGAACGCCTGCTGGGCCGCATCCGCCGCAAGCTGGCCGTGCCGATGGAAATTGTCGCGCTGGCCCGCAGCTTGAACGCCGTGCCGCTGTTGCGGGCCGCGCTCGACAAACACAAAGCGCCCGCCGCTTTCAGCCAGCCGCTCAAAGATTGCGAAGACCTGGTGGATTATGTCGCGCGCGCTGTGACCGACCGGCCCTCTTCTGATTTCGAGCGCGGCAACATCATCCGCGCGGGCTTTTCAAAAGAGTTGGACGAATTGCGCGACGTGCTCAGCGGCGGCAAGGACTTTCTGGCGCGCTTTGAGACGCGCGAGAAAGAGCGCAACGGCATTCGTTCCCTCAAGGTCGGCTTCAACAAAGTCTTCGGCTATTACATCGAGATCACCAAAGCCAATCTGCACCTCGCACCCAAAGATTACATTCGCAAACAGACGCTCACGAACGCTGAACGCTTTTACACGCTGGAACTGAAAGAGCACGAGTCGCTAATCGCCAACGCCAGCGTGCGCGTCATTGAATTGGAGACGACGCTCTATCGCCAGGTCTGCGCCGAAATCGGCAAGCACGCCGAACGCATCGCGCAGGTCGCCGCAGGCATTGCGCAACTCGATGTGTATTGTGCGTTGGCCGAAGCGGCGGCACGTTACGGTTATGTCAAACCCGAATTAGACGACAGTGATGCGCTTAACATTCGCCAAGGCCGCCATCCGATGATCGAGCAGCGACTAGACGACCGGCGGCAGTTCGTGCCCAATGACACGCATCTATCGAATCGGGGCGAGCAAATCATGCTGCTGACCGCGCCGAATATGGCGGGCAAGTCGGTGTATCTGCGGCAAGTCGCGTTGATTTGTTTGCTCGCGCAAATCGGCAGCTTCGTGCCTGCCGAATCTGCCAAGCTCGGCATCGTGGATCGCATCTTCACCCGCGTAGGCTTGCACGATTACACCTTGCGTGGCCATTCCAGTTTTATGGTCGAGATGCTCGAGACCGCGCAGATTTTGCAGCAAGCCGCGCCGCGCAGCCTGATTCTATTGGACGAAATCGGGCGCGGGACGGCCACGGCGGATGGCCTTTCGATTGCACGCGCCGTGGTTGAATACCTGCACAACCAACCGAAGCTGGCGGCCAAAACATTGTTCGCCACGCACTATCACGAACTGACCGATTGCGCCGACTATTTGCCGCGCGTCTGCAATTACCATTTGGCTGTGCGTGAACGCGGCAGCACGGTCGAGTACCTGCACCGCGTCGAAGCGGGCCGCGCCGAAAAGAGCTTTGGCATTTATGTCGCGCAACTGGCGGGCTTGCCCAAACCGGTGATCCGGCGCGCCGAAGAATTGTTGCGCGAATACGATAGCAAGGCTGGAAGGGCCGTGCGCGCTGGGCATAAAACCGCGCGCCACGCTGTGCTTGAAGTGCTATTGCAACTGGACATCAATCAACTCAGTCCGGTCGAAGCATTGACCAAGCTCTATGAATTGCAGTGCCTGGTTGGACAAACCAAATGAGGCTTGAGAGTTGCCGCTTGTTTTCCCGCGCTCTGTGGCAGTAGACTGCGCGACGACTTAGCGTTGGTTGAGCGCATGGTTGCCAGTACATTAATTGAGTGGTTGACAAAGCTACGAATAAATAAACTCGCTCGCTACGCCAAGCTCCCCAGTGCAATCCAACATCGTTCGGACGACTTCACGCAAGCCAATGTGCGCTTGCCGCAAACACTTTTTCGATAGGAGAAGACAGGCAATGAAGAAACAGCTTTTCAAACTGGCCAGCTTGGCGCTGGCCGCAGTATTCGCGGGTGTGCTCTCGGTGGCAACTCTGGCTCAAGGCCATCCCGCCGAAGGCACCTACACGGTTGCTTCCACGAGCAGCGAGATGGGAACGATCAATTTTGTGCTCGTGCTCAAAAAGAATGGCGACAAATGGATGGGCGAGATCAAAGATTCGCCCTTGCCGCTGACCGTGACCAGCACCACTGTTGATGCCGAAAATAATGTCGCCGTGGTCGCCGATGCGGGCGGCACCGCAGTCGAGATCAAAGGCAAATTCGACGCCGGTAAAATCAAAGGCGCCTGGTCGGCGGGCGACATGAAAGGCACTTGGGAAGCCGCCAAGAAAGATGCCGCGATGGCTGCGGCTCCGGCAGCACCGGCAGCCGGTGGCGGCGCGTCCGCGATGGCGGGTCTCGAGGGCACCTATGACGCCAAAGTGATTGCCGACGGACAAGGCGAATTGCCGATGACGTTGGTCATCAAAAGCGAGGGCGGTAAGCTCAAGACCGAAGTCCCCGGCGGCGGCGATCTGAACATCGTGGACATCAAGGTCGAAGGCGAAACCATCACGCTGGTGGCGCAGTATCAAGGCCAAGGCCCAATCATGCTTCCAGGCAAACGCGCCACTGACGGCAGCATGGGCGGCAAATGGGAGTTCGGCGGCTTTACCGGCACTTGGTCGGCGAAGAAGAAATAAGTCCGTAACGGACTGATGTGGCGAGAACGCGGGAAGGCGGCAGCGATGCTGTGTTCCCGCGTTTCATTTGCGACGGCGTGGCATTGGCTGGCGTCGCTCAATTTGAACTTGGAGGAAGATCATGAAACTGCGAACGGCGCTCTTTGCTTTCTGCTTTTCCACGGCACTGTGTTGTGCGGTACTCGCCCAACAAGCTGAAACTAAAGACAACACCCAAGTTTGCCACCTGCCATCCACCACCCAAGCATCAACCAAACCCGCGCAACTCATGGCTGGATATGGCAAAGTTCACATGCCCATCACGACCAAATCGGCGGAAGCGCAACAGTTCTTTGACCAGGGCCTCGCGCTGCTCCATTCGTTCTGGGGCTATGAAGCCGACCGTGCCTTTGAACGCGCCGCGCAACTCGACCCCGAATGCGCGATGGCGCAGTGGGGCATTGCGATGGCGGCAGTCAACGACGCGCGCCGCGATGCCGCGCTCAAACGCGCCAAGGAACTCGCGCCAAAGGTGAGCGCGCGCGAACAGCTTTACCTCGCCGCCGTTGAGGCGCGTTACAAGGGCGAAAAGAGCACCGTCCAAAACAACGGCTTCCTGGGCGCGACCGACGAACACACCAAGGCGCTGCGCAAAATCGTCGCCTTTTACCCCGATGACAACGAAGCCAAGCTCTTTCTCGCGCTGGCCTCGATGTCCGGTTACGAACGCGACGGCACCCCGCGCCCCGGCACCGTCGAAGCCATCGCGCTGTTGCAAGTCGTGCTCGCGCGCGACCCGCAACATCTGGCCGCGCACCATTACATGATCCACGCCACCGAAGCGGGCAAACGCGCCGTTGACGGCGTCGCGGCGGCGGATATTTACGGCACGCTCGCGCCCCAAGTCGGCCATGCCGTGCACATGCCCGGCCACACCTACGTCCACGTAGACCGTTGGGACGATGCGGCGCGCGCCTTTGAGAATTCAGCCGCCGTGGATCGCGCCTACATCCGCGACAACAACGAAACGACCGACCACGCCGCCGGACCATACGGACACAACGTCCACTTCCTGACGACGGTTTATAACTATCAGGGCCGTTATCGCGACAGCCTCAAAGCCAGCCAGGAACTCCTTGACGCCGTCGCCAAACCCGGCGAAGACAAGTCGCGCACGGCCTTGGAAGCGCGCCTCGCCCGCTTGCGCACGCTGGTGCGTTTTGAGAAATGGGATGAGATTCTGGCTGGCAAGATGCTGCCTGACAGCGGCGCGTTTGAGGTCTTCACCGCTTGGCGCATCTACGCCATCGGCCTAGCCAAACTCGGCAAAGGCGACGTCGCGGGCGCGCGCGAGCAACTGGCCGCGCTCGAACGCGAGGCGGCTTACGTGCGCGAACACATCTCGCAGGTAAAAGACCTGCCGCAAGCAGGTCGCCAACGCCAGCAAGCCAACGCGCTGAAAGTCGCACCCTTTGAATTGCGCGCCCGCATCCTCGCCCAAGAAGGCAAAGCCGACGAAGCGCTGGCCCAGTTCAAACAAGGCATCGAGGAAGAATACAAACTCGGCTATTCCGAACCGCCGATCTATCCGAACCCAATGGAAGAGGCCGCTGGCCGCACGGCGCTCGCCCTACAACGCTGGAAAGACGCCCAGGACTTATTCACCGCCGCCCTTGAACGTGATCCCGGCAGTGGCCGCGCCTATTTCGGCTTGCTGCAAACGCACCAAGCCTTGGGCAAGGCCGACGAAGCGCGTCAGCAATTGGCCAAGTTCGTCAAAGCCTGGGCGCGCGCCGACGCCGATTTGCCAGAGATGGTCAAAGCCAAAGAACTCGCGCCGCTCCCGGCAGGTTCCTCCGGCAACGGCAAGTGATAAATGCCTGAACACAAACCCAGATCACGAGCAGCGTATGCCGCGAGCAGCCTGCTCGTGATCTGTCTCGGCCTGCTTTCCCGTTCCAAACACATCCCGCTGCCGACATTCATTGCCGCTTATGCCGGAGACACGCTCTGGGCACTGCTTGTCTTCCTGGGCTTCGGCTGGCTCTTTCCGGCGCATTCCGCCATCCGCGTTGCTTGGTATGCAGGGGTATTCTCGCTTGCCATCGAATTGAGCCAGCTTTATCACGCACCTTGGTTGGACGAGTTGCGCGCCAATCGCTGGGCGGCGCTGGTGCTGGGGCAAGGGTTTTTGTGGAGCGATCTGGTTTGTTATGCGGTTGGGATTGCGTTGGGCGTGGTGCTGGAACAGTCAGTGACGCGGATAGCAAATAAGTGAGGCAGCATCCTTTATCCCACCTTGGTTCCCGTCGGTAATCCACCCGCGCGCTTTTGGCTTTGACCAAAGCACGGCACTGCTTTCATACTGCCGCCCGGTTTGTTGTTGGCGAACCACATCACGAATTTCACTCGTTCTGTAAATAATTCGGTGATAGATAAAAAGCGCGGTGCCACCTGGGAGCGCAGGCATCCTTGCCTGCTGAGGAAGAAGTCGCGCAGCCACCATTTACCAACTTAGATCGGTTTTCACTTCGGTGTATGGCAAAAGCCGCGCAAGCGGGACAGTACCGCGCGCGTGAGCAAGCGGCGCTTTGGCGTTGCGCCAGTCCAGCCGTACTTGACGCGCCGCTTGCTCACGCGCGCGGTACTGTCCCGGCGCGGCGCGTCTACCGTACACGCAAATGAAAACCGATCTAGGCCAAAGGCGGTAGCAGGGAAAAGGAACGCTACGCGGCGTTTCTTACCAGCAGGCAAGGATGCCTGCGCTCCCAGGTGGCAACCCCGAATTTTCTACAGGAAGAAATGTTGGCTCATGTGTAACCAGTTTGCATCGTTGCTGTCCGGCACATTCGTCGAATGAGCATCGCATTGATGCGTTTGGCGTTGTACATGGCTTCATAGGTCGCCACGTAGTCTTTGAGATA
>JACPYM010000038.1 GCA_016196035.1 Acidobacteriota bacterium
AACCAGCCCGCCGCCCGTGTTGTTCCAGATGCGAATGCGGAACTTGTCCGCGCCGCCGCCGCCCGGCTGGTCGCCGTCAATGGCCGTCAGCATGAAGCGGTAATCGCCCGCGCCGTTGATCGTGCCCGCGCCTTTGTATTGCGCGCGCGCGCCGGCGATGACCATCCATTCATAGCTCGTGCTGTGGAAGTTGAGATTGCCCGCCTTGAACTGGAAGTCGGTGTTGCCCGTCGGCACGCTGTTCCCGTTCTGATACTTCGAGACGAAGCCGAAGTTGGCCTTGCCGGTCAACGACGGAATCGGCACGTAAGCGCCAGCAGGCGAATTGATCCAGCCGCCGCCCGTCACCCAGCCGGCGCTCGCATCGTAGATCACCACCAACTCGGTCAAGCCGTCAGGCCCAATGACATCGGTCGTGTGCGCGCCGCCGCAGTTGTCCGTCACAGTCAACGTCACTTTGTAAACGCCCGCTGCCGTAAAGGTGAAGCTGCCGGTGATGGCGCCGGTCGTTTCGTTCACCGTGCCCGCTGACGTCAGGTTGTCGAATGCCCAGGTGGCCGTGTGCGTGCCGCCCGCGTTGTCGGTGAAACTGCCGGTGAAGTTGACCAGCGTGCCGGCGGCGTAGACCGAGCCGGTCGCGGGGCCGGTGATCGTTGCCACCGGGGGCGGATTGGTGACCATCACGGTCTGTTGGCAAGCGGCTTGATTACCCGCCGCATCGGTGGCGCGCCAGGTGATCGTAGTCGTGCCGAGCGGGTAGGGCGCGTTGAGCGGTTGCCCGTCGCTGCGGACGCCGGCCACCGTCACGCCCGCGCAATTATCCGTCGCCGTCGCCACACCGGGATTGACCGTCGCGCCGCAGAACATCGCGACGTTGGCCGGGCAGGCAATCACCGGCGGCGTGTTGTCTATGACCGTCACCGTGAAGGAACAGCTTGCCTGATTGCCTGCCACATCCCGCGCCGTGTAAGTCACGGTCGTCGTGCCAACGGGGAAGGTCGCGCCGGGATTGTGCGAGGAAGTCAGCGTTGGGCTGCCGCAGCTATCCGCGGCGGTTGGCGGCGTCCAGCTTGCCGTCGCCGCGCACGCTGTCGCCCCCGCGCCCGTGTAAACCGTGATGGGCGAGGGGCAATTGCTGAGCACCGGATTCGTGTGGTCAGCCACCGTGAAGCTGGTCGCACAGGTGGAGGTGTTGCCCGCCGCATCCCGCACGGTGAGCGTCACCGCCGTCGTGCCCAGACCGACCAGCGTGCCCGCCGCCGGACTCTGGGTGATGGTCAGCGCGCCGCTCGCCGTGCAATTGTCTGTGGCCGTGACTGCGCCGGTGAAATCGGGCAGCGCCGCTTGACAGTTGGCGTTGGCGTTGGCCGCTTGCGATGCGGCGCAAGCGGTGATCACAGGCGGGGTGCTGTCCACCACCGTGACCGTCGTCGTGCAGGTGTTGCTGTTGCCCGCTACGTCGCTGACCGTCACGGTAATCGTCGTCGTGCCGAGACCGGCCAGTGTGCCCGCCGCCGGACTCTGCGTCTTGGTCAAGGCTCCAAGCGGCGTGCAGTTATCCGCTGCCGTGACGCTGCCCAACACATTCGGCACTGCCGCCTGGCAACTGGCATTGGCCGCGACCGTCGTGCCTGCCGGGCAACTGATCAGCGGTTGCTCGGTGTCGTTGACCGTGACCGTGAAAGAGCAGGTGGCGCTGTTGCCCGCCGCATCCGTCGCGGTAGTCGTCACCGTCGTCATCCCCGGCGGGAAGACTGAACCTGCTGGCGGACTGCTGACGACTGTTACGCCGGGGCAATTGTCCGTCGCCGTCACCGTGAAATTGACGACCGCCGAGCACTGGCCGGGATCAGTTGGCTTGATGATGTTCGCCGGGCAATTGAGCAGCGGCGGCGTGTTGTCAATCACCGTCACGGTCTGCGTGGCCGTCGCCATGTTGCCGTTCCCGTCATTCGCTGTGTACGTGAGCGTCGTCGTGCCGACCGGGAAGAGATTCCCAGCGGGCACGCCGCTGCGCGTGACGGTGACAGTGCAGTTGTCATTGGCCGTCGCCGCGCCGAGCGTGGCATCGCTGATGACGACGCTGCACGCGGTCGCGCCCGCGCCAGTCGCGGCGTTCACGGTTGGCGGCGCGCTGATCGTGGGTGGCGTGTTGTCAACGACGGTGACGGTCTGCGTGGCCATGGCCGTGTTGCCGTGTCCATCATTCGCTGTGTAAGTGAGCGTAGTCGCGCCGACCGGGAAGAAGTTGCCGGATGGCACGCCGCTGCGCGTGATGGTCGCGCTGCCGCAGTTATCATTCGCGGTCGCTGTGCCCAGCATGGCCTCGCTGACGATTGCGCCGCAAGTCGTTGCGCCTGGCCCTGTCGCGATATTCACGGCGAGCGGCGCGCTGATCGTGGGCGGCGTGTCGTCAATCACCGTGATGGTCTGGGTCGCGCTGTTGCTATTGTTCGCCGCATCCTTTGCCACAAAGACGCGCGTGATGACGAGCGGGCTGGCCGTCGAGCCTGCGCCGCCGTTGCTGGCATCGGCCACGGTGATGGTCGGTGTGCTGCAATTATCCGTGGCCGTGGCCTGTGACGGGCTGCCGGGCGGGACTTGGCTGAGGCACTGATAAACGGCATTCGCGGGTGAGGTAATTTGCGGCGGCGTGGTGTCAACCACGGTGACGATGGCGGTGCATTGGCTGGCTGCGCCTTTGCTGTCGGTCACGGTCAGCGTCACGGAAGTGTTGCCGAGCGGATATGGCCCCGCTGGCGCTTGCGTGAGCGTGAACGCATCGCCATCGGGATCGGAAGAGCCGTTGTCAATCGAAGCGGCGGCGGTGCAGGTCGCGCCCGCAGAGACGGTCACATTCTGGCAGGTCGCCACTGGTGGCCTGTTTGGCGCTCGCTCGACGGTGACTTTTATACTCCCGCAATTGTCAGCCCAATAGCTGTCACCAACGCCTAAGAAGAGGTGAGTTGCACCAGCGGGGAGCTGAATGATCAACCCGCCCGGCGGGAAGAGGCGAAAGTCCTGTGGGATATCATTTGCCTCGTTGCAAAAAAAGTTCGGTCCTGTCCCCACATCATCTCCCGCCTCAATCGCGCCAGGGATGCGCGGCTGGACGCTGAGCGGCAACAGCGTGTTGGAGTTGCTGAAGACGCCTAGCACTGTAGTTTGTTCAGCTCCCACGGGCGTTTGGCCGCAAACAAAGCTGAAGCCCGGCGGCGCGACACTGTAGCTCAACTTCAAGCGGTCGCCCGGAGCAAAGCCCAGCGCCGCTAAATCCACAATGGTTGGCAGCGCCGGGTTGTCGCACGTGGTACGAAGATAGGTGGCTTTGGGGTCAACTGCTACCATGATGGTTTTGCACTTGCCCGCGCTGCCCGCGCTGACGATGGATTGAATTTCCGAAGTAGCGAGGGCGCGGTTGAAGAACTCCACCTCGTCAATAATGCCGGAGAAAAATTCTGTTTTGGTGGTTGCGCCGCCTACGAAGCGCGCGCCGATCAGGAATGGATCAGGCTCGCCATCGTCATCCTTGATCGCGCCGTCAGCCGCGGCATTCAAAGCCGCGCTGGCGTCCAGCACACCATCAACGTACAAACGGAGTTGGCTGGCTGCAATGTCTCTGAGCATGACCACGTGGTGGAAATTGCCGTCCGCGAGAAACGTTGCTCCAGCCAGCACCTGAATGCCTGGCGCGCTCGCATCGGTGTCGCGAATAGTCGTTTCAAGCTTGCCATCTTTGATCGTCACGAAATAGATGGAGTTGGCGACTCCTGGTGGACATGCCTGCCCGCACTCGTACTTGCTGACGATAATCTGCGACCCGGTCGTTTTCGTGGTCTTGATCCACGCATCAATCGTGAAGGAGCCGGTGCCCGGATCAAGGTTGGTGTTATGCGGAACCCGGACAAAATCGTCTACGCCATCAAAGAAGAATCCTTGTCCCACCTCGCCCGCCGCAAACGTTGCGCCATTTTGCAGCGCGCCGTTGTTACTACCCTGAACGTCGTTGGCGGTGCTATCGCCCGGCCACCAGCTAACCATGCCTGAAGGTGGCTGCACGCAAGTGCTTTGCGCGGCGACGCGCGGGGCGTGGCGCTCCCAAGTCAGCGCGAACAACGTGGTCAGCAAAGCGATTGCCGCGAGAGCGATGAGCGAGCGAGCAACAACGGGGCTACGCATGATGGTTTCCTCCGAAAGGTTGTTTGAGGTCGTGGTGGTCGCCGCTGCGCGCCGGCTGCTGAAGCCGGCGGCAGGGCGTTTTCAATCAATCTCAGCGCGTCCTTGCTCCTTACCGGCTAGGGCGTGATGGTCAGTTGATAGTTGATGTCCAGAATGAAGGTGAGATCGAAGCCGTCCTGGGCCTGCGTAAAAACGGCCTTGCCGGCAAAGTGCAGCGTGTGCGTTCGGACGGGGAGCGGTGCGAGCATCAGAAAATAACCGTCCGAGATGGCTGGGCTGGTCGCGCCAGGGACGGCGTCGGCCAGTCCGCCCGCCAGCAACAGGTTGTTGGGCGGCAGCGGCCCGTAGCTGAAGAGCGGCGATTGCACGCGATAGTTTTGCAGGTTGTACAGGCTCACGCCGTCCACGCTCGCCTGCAACTCTGTCACGCGATCCACCAGCGATTTGGCACAGGCGCGCAGTTCCGTTTCCGTTGCGCCATTGCCTTCCAGCGTCGCGCACTCCGCATCCAGCAGCGGAAAGAAGAGCGCTTTGCCGGCGGGAATGGTGCAACTGCGATTGGCCGTGCCGATCACGACATTCGGTCCCGTGCCGCCAGTCGCAGCGAAGGTTCCGCCCAGGAACCAGACCGGCCCTGATTGCCCGGCGCTGCAATCCGCCGTGTCGGTCAGCGGGTGCTGGTTCGCGGGCAGCGAGTAGGCCCATTTCCATTGCTCCGCGCTCCACTCGCCATAAGTTTTGCCGTATGGTCTGGTCGGGCCGAAAGAATGATTCCCACCCACGTTTGGCGGGATGACGACGGAGTTGCCGCCGAATTGCGCCTGCGCTGTTGTAGCTGGCAGCAGCCCCAGGACAAGCCCAAAGGCTGTGCAGAGACTGCGCCAAGATTGCCTCTTGCTTCTGAACATAATGTTTCTCCTTTTGCTTTTGATAAGGCTCGCGGAGAGACAGACACCTTTTCTATTGCGGCTGAAACGATGTGTCAGCCAAAGATGACCTGTGCTGGTGCTGTGCGGCCGCGCGCCGCAAGGCTTCTTACCGGTCGTCGTCGTCCTCTCTTCGGCAGCTTCGATAGTGGTCGCGCGGCACGACCGTGATGTTGTAGGTGATGTTCAAGCTGAAGTTGACGGGCGGGCCGATCGTGCCTCCAAAATTGAGCGTGTGCTGGCCGACCGGCAGCGGTCTCAGCAGCAGCCAGTAACCGTCCGCGACAGCCGGGCAGATGCAAAATCCATTGTGGCAGGCAAAGGGCGGCAGCAAGGCGCCGGCGCCGAAGAACTGGTAAATGTTGTCGGTCGCCGGGAGCTTGTAGCAGAACGGGCCATTGGATTTGGCGCGGTAGCCGAACGGGTTCTGCACGGGCTGGCCGTCAAGGCTGGCGTGCAACGCGTTAATCGCCGCCACGAAAAGGTCGGCTTGCGCAAACAGCCCTTGAGGGTTCAGCGGCGGGTCAACGCCGACGTTGTCCCACAACACGTTCACGGTGGGGAAGAAAAGCCGCGTTCCGGCCGGCAGCGTGATATTCCGGGTGGCCGTGCCTGAGGCGTTGAAGACACCGCCCAGAAAGAAGAGATTGCCCTCTTCTTGCTCACCCAGGCAGGCCAACGCGCCGGTCTCGTCAAACAGCGGGTTCTGACTGACGGGGAAGGACTCGGCCCATTGCCACCACTGCGCGGCCAGCTTCCGATACTCCCCATTGACCGGGATCACTCCCGGATTGGGATTGCTTTGCGCTTGGGCAGACGGGGTCGAACCCAACAGTCCCAGGACAAATGCGAGGGCTGCGATGATGCTGCGCCAATACTGCTGATTACTTTTGAGCATAACATTTCTCCTTTTGAGTGAAGCTCATCCTCGCTGCGCGTGGATGAGCCAAGTTTGGGTTAATGGCTGAGCACGTGGCTCGGTCATTTGGATTGTTTGTCGTTGCGCCGCATCGCGGTTGTGGAGAGTGGCGACTGAGCAGTTCGCCCCTTGAGCAATCGCCGAGACGGCTGTTTGTTTCGACCTTGCACCTTGCCCTATTGCCCTGCGCGCACGGCCGGGCGTAGAATCCGCGCCTCTCGATGACAACAGACAGTGGCCACGAACCGAGCACACAGGGCGTTTGCGCCGCACGGTTTGAATTGCTCGCTCCGCTCAGCACAACACGCACGATAAACAGCGGGGTGCTTAAAAATCCTTTGCAGCCCGCTTAATTCTTCTTGTTTCTTTCCGGTCACAGTGATGGGCCAAGGAACTCCACAACTTTATCTGTTCGACACTTTCTGCCTGGATGTCGGCAAGCGGCTGTTGCTCTGCGCGGGCGCGGTGGTGCCGCTCAAATCCAAAGACTTCGAATTGTTGCTGGCGCTGGTCGAGCGGCGCGAGCAGGTGCTGAGCAAAGAGGAATTGATGCGGCGCTTGTGGCCGGACAGCATCGTCGAAGAGGGCAACCTCAGCGTGCACGTCTTCGCCTTGCGCCGCGCGCTCGGCGAAACGCCCGACGAGCATCGCTACATCGTGACCGTGCCGGGACGCGGCTACAGCTTCGTCGCCGAGGTGCGCGTGGTACTGGGCGCGGAAGTGGGTTGCGTTAGCGCGCACGAGGAATTGGAACCGGTCGGCGGCGCAATGCCGCTCACTTCGCGTTTTTATGTGGAGCGGCGGACGGACGCGGAGTTTCAAGCCGCCGTCGCGCGGCGCGACAGCATCGTGCTGGTCAAAGGCGCGCGGCAAGTGGGCAAGACTTCGCTGCTGGCGCGCAGCCTGCAACGCGCGCGTGAAGCGGGCGCGCGGGTCGCGCTCACCGATTTTCAATTGTTCAACGCCGCGCAACTGGCCTCGGCGGAAAGCTTTCTGTTGGCGCTGGCCAAAACCCTGGCTGAACAACTGGAACTCGCGCAGACGCCCGCCGAAGTGTGGGACGCCGAGTTGGGGCCGAGCATGAATTTCACGCGCTATCTGCGCCGCGCGGCGCTGGGCGAGAGCGAAGCCCACCTGGTCTGGGGCATGGATGAAGTTGACCGGCTCTTCGCTTGCGCGTTCGGCAACGAAGTCTTCGGCCTCTTCCGTTCGTGGCACAACGCGCGTTCGCTCGAACCGGCGGGGCCGTGGCTGCGGCTGACGCTGGCGCTGGCCTATGCGACCGAGGCGCATTTGTTCATCACCGACATTCACCAATCGCCCTTCAACGTCGGCACGCGCCTGACGCTCGAAGACTTCACGCTGGAACAAATCGCCGACCTCAATCGCCGTTACGGCGCGCCGTTGGCTGACGATGCGGAGGTCGCGCGTTATTTCGCGCTGGTCGGCGGGCATCCTTATCTGGCGCGGCGCGGTCTGTCTGAACTGGTGACGACAGGCAGCGGCCTATCGAATTTAGAAGCGCGCGCCGCGCAGGATGCCGGCCCGTTTGGCGACCACTTGCGGCGCTTGCTGTTTGCGTTGTCACAGGACGCGGCGTTGTGCGAGATCGTGCGCGGCATGATGCAAGGCCAGCCGTGTCCGACAGCGGAGAGTTTCTATCGCCTGCGCAGTGCGGGCGTGGTGGTGGGCGAGACGGCGCGCGCGGCGCAATTGCGCTGCGGGTTGTACGCGAGCTATCTGGAGGAACACCTGCCATGCTCGAACTAGCCACCGATTTTTATGTCACCGGCGGCACACTGCGGCGCGACGCCCGCTGTTATGTCGAACGGCAAGCCGATGCCGAACTCTTCACCGCCTTGCGCCAGGGCCGGTTTTGTTACGTGCTGACGGCGCGCCAGATGGGTAAATCGAGCTTGATGGTGCAGACGGCCTTCCGTCTGCGCGAAGCCGAAGTGGGCGTCGCCATCCTAGACCTGACCGCCATCGGGCAGAACGTGAGCGCCGAGCAATGGTATCGCGGCCTGCTCAGTTACATCGGCCAGCAACTGGAACTCGAAGACGAACTGCTGGATTACTGGCGCGCGCAACGTGAACTCAGCCCCATCCAACGCTGGCTGCGCGCGTTGCGCGACGTGCTCTTGCCGCATTATCCCGGCCCGGTGGTGATCTTCGTGGACGAGATTGACGCCGTGCTGAGCCTGCCCTTTTCGACCGATGAATTTTTTGCCGCGCTGCGCGAATGCTACAACCGGCGCACGGAAGACCCGGAGTTGGCGCGCCTGAGCTTCTGTTTGCTCGGTGTGGCGACGCCGTCGGATTTGATCCGCGACACGCGCACGACGCCCTTCAACATCGGCCAGCGCATCGAACTGCACGATTTCACCGAAGCTGAGGCGCTGTCATTGGCGCAAGGCTTGCGATACGAAGACAAGACCAGCATGGCCTTGCTCAAACGAATCCACCATTGGACAAACGGACATCCATATCTGACGCAACGCCTCTGCCAGGCTGTCGTCGAGCACAATCCGCAATCACAAGATCACGACAGCGTAGGGGCAGACCTGCGTGTCTGCCCCGGTGGCGTCCGACCCGACCGGGGCAGACACGCAGGTCTGCCCCTACGTTGGTTTGTGAATCACTGGCAAGCGGTAGATCGTTTGTGCGCAGAGTTGTTCTTTACGCCGCGCGCGCAGGAACGCGACGACAATCTGCTCTTCGTGCGCGAACGCCTGCTGCACAGCGAAGTTGATCTGCCGAGCCTGTTGCACCTCTACGAACAAGTGCAGCGCGGCCAGCGCGTGCGCGACGACGAGGTGAACCCGGTGCAGAGCGTGCTGCGGCTGTCCGGCATTGCGCGGGTTGAAGCAGGGCGTTTGCGCGAACGCAATCGGATCTATGCGCGGGTCTTTGATCGGGAGTGGGTCAAGACGAATATGCCGGATGCGGAAGTGCGGCGGCAGCGCGCGGCCTTCCGGCGCGGCTTGTGGCGCGCGACGGCGGTGGCTGCGGTGATCGTCGCGGCGATGGCTGTCTTAGTTTGGTTCGCCCTCCAGCAACGAAATCGCGCCGTTGAACTGGGGCGGGCCAATCGCCGGTCGTTGTATGCGGCGCATATGAACCTGGCGCAACAGGCCTGGGAGATTCCTGACGTAGGACATGTCGAAGAGCTGTTAGAGGCGCACCGGCCGCTGGCAGGCGAGGAAGACCTACGCGGCTTCGAGTGGCATTACTTGTGGCGGCTCTCACACCGGCAGTTGTTCACCTTGCACCATAATGACATTGTCTTTTCAGTCGCCTTCTCACCTGATGGAAAGCGGCTGGCGACGGGCAGCGGTGATCGCACCGCTAAGCTCTGGGATGTCGCGACGGGACAGGAATTGCTGACCTTCAAAGGACATTCAGATCGTGTGCTGTCAGTCGCTTTCTCACCCGACGGGAAACGCCTGGCGACTGGCAGCAGTGATCGCACCGTCAAGCTGTGGGATACCGCGACGGGTCAAGAACTGCTCACGCTCAAAGAGCCTGCGGGGCAAATCATATCAGTCGCTTTCTCGCCGGATGGGACGCGGCTGGCGACTGGCAGTGAAGCTCGTACCGTGCTGTGGGATAGCGCGACAGGTCAGGAGTTGCTCGCGCTCAGCGGGCCTGCGAGCCTTGTCTATGCGGTCGCCTTCTCACCGGATGGCAAGCACCTGGCGACTGGCAACAGCGATCAAACCGCCAAGCTCTGGGATGCCGCGACGGGTCAGCGGCTGCTCACGCTCAAAGGGCATGCGAGCCTTGTCTATGCGGTCGCCTTTTCACCGGATGGCAAGCGGCTGGCGACCGGCAGTGCTGATCAAACCGCCAAGCTGTGGGACGCCGCAACGGGGCAGGAACTGCTCACGCTCAAAGGACATTCGATCAATGTCTCTGCGGTCGCCTTCTCACCGGATGGGCAGCGCCTGGCAACCGGAAGTTATGATCGAACCGCTAAATTGTGGGATGCCGCGACTGGTGCAGAACTGCTCACGCTCAAAGGGCATTCGGACGCTGCCTGTTTAATCGCCTTCTCACCGGATGGGCAGCGCCTGGCAACCGGGAGTTATGATCGAACCGCCAAGCTCTGGAATGCCGCGACCGGTCAGGAGTTGCTCACTCTCAAAGGGCATTCGGACTCTGTCTCTTCAGTGGCCTTCTCACCGGATGGAAAGAATGTAGCGTCAGGAAGCATGGATCGTACTGTCAAGCTGTGGGATGCTGCGACCGGCCAAGCACTGCTCACCCTCAAAGGACATTCGGACGCTATCTCTTCAGTCGCCTTCTCACCGGATGGGAAGCGTCTGGCTACCGGAAGCGCTGATCGTACTGTCAAGCTCTGGAATGCCGCGACCGGTCAGGAGTTGCTCACCCTCAAAGGACATTCAGACTTTGTCATGTCAGTCGCCTTTTCACCGGATGGGCAGCGACTGGCGACTGGGAGTTACGATCGAACCGCCAAGCTCTGGAATGCCGCGACCGGTCAGGAGTTGCTCACTTTCAAAGGGCATTCGTACTCTGTCCATGCAGTCGCCTTCTCACCTGATGGAAACAGCATAGCGTCAGGAAGCGGGGATGGTGCTGTCAAGCTGTGGGATGCTGCGACCGGCCAGGAACTGCTCACCCTCAAAGGCCATTCGGGCGTTGTTCGGTCACTTGCCTTCTCCCTTGATGGAAAGAGAGTAGCGTCAGGAAGCTGGGATCGCACCATCAAGCTGTGGGATGCCGCGACCGGCCATGACATGTTCACGCTCAAAGGACATTCAGATGCTGTCATGTCAGTTGCCTTCTCCCCTGATGGGAAGAGATTGGCGTCAGGATGCCAGGATCATACGATCAAAATATGGGATGCCGAGACCGGCCAGGAATTGCTCACTCTCAAAGGGCATACGAGCCCCATCCATTCAATAGCCTTTTCGCCGGACGGCAAGAATATAGCTGCGGGAGGCAATGACTACCCTGTAAAGGTGTGGCGCGCAGCTACGGACAACGGGGTCTTGGCACGCATAAGGCCGTGAGCGATAACCCGCTGATGAGCGAAAGATGGCAGTTACCTAGCTACAGCCTTATAGATAATCCCAGTGCTTCTTCCCCCAGTACACTTTTCAGGGGTTATATTTTTGTATGTGCAGAACACTCTGCCGCGTTCATCTCTGTGGTCGTAGATTCTGCCATCCCAGCAGATTGCCGCGTAACCTGCTTTAGCGTACTTATCATCCGGTGTGAGGCCATTCGTATTGCCAACGTCATGGCCCGAACAGTCTCCGGTACCGACTCTCACCCAAACTTTTTTTGGCGTCTTTTTGCCTTGGCCAATAGCTGAACTGTCTGGCCAGCTAAGTAGGGGAAGGGTGATAAGCAGCGCAAGGCTGACCACTGTTGAGGCAGTGTAGCGATTCACAGAACGCATTTTCTTGAAGCCAGGCATGCTTGGGTTGTACGACACGGCAAATATCCAGTCAATGGCTTGCGCCACACATTCAACAGCACATCCGTGACCGCGCCCCAAGTTCAAAAGCTGAACCGCAGCCCCGTCTCCAACCGCCGCCCCGGCAACGCCATCGTCGCCCGGCCAAAGAACGGCGAAGTCTGTACGCCCGAAAATCCCGCCAGATTGGCGTGATTGAGCACGTTGGTCGCTTGGATGAAAAACTCCGTGCGATAGCGCTTTTGCTGTGCGCCGGGCATCCCGGACATTGAGCCGAGCATGCCGCCCGCATCGCCGTCGCCGCGCAACACGCGCACCTGTGGGCCATGTCCGGCCAGGTCTTCGCGCGCTTTGCCGAAACCGAAACCCCAACTCAGCCGCGTGCTCAAATCAACGCGCCGCGCGCCGCGCGCGCTGTTGCGCGTCAGGCCCAACGGACGGTCATTGATGATGCTGTCGCCGTTGTTGTCGAAGCCCGTCGTCACGTTGTAAGGCGTCGCCGAACTGGCTTGCAAAATCGTGCCCAGCCGCAAGCCGCGCGGCAGCGTGTAATTCGACAACACGAAGAGGCGGTGGCGCGCATCCATCAACGAGGGGCCGCGTTCGCCGCGCAGATCGAAGCTGTTCACGGGCAGGCTGAGCGGGCTGTCGCTCTCGTTGGTGCTCTTCGACAACACGTAGTTGGCGGCGAGCATGAACTTGCCCATCTTCATCCAGTTCAAATTGACGATCAGCGCGTGGTTGAACGAATTGGCGCTGCTTTCGATTTGCGTGATGTTGCCCGCGGTTGGATCGTGGCGGCCCGCGCCCGGCAGCGGCGCGTTGATGTTGCGCCCGCGCAGCAAGTGCACGCCGCGTTGATAGCGGTATTGTGTCGTCAAGCGCATGTTCTTCGCCAACTCGCGTTCGATGCCGAACGAGGCCACCTGCGAATAGGGCATCTGCAAGCCCGCCTCGGTTTGCACACGGCTAGGCGGCAATTGCACGGGCTGGCCGCAAGCAAACGGATTTGGATAACAAGGCTGTTGCACAATCAGATCGCGCTGTTGCAGTCCGTTGACGCGCAAGGCTTGTTCAAAGGTATCCGCGCCGAACCAGTCGTAAAAGATGCCCGCGCCGCCGCGCAGCGTCGTCTTGCCGTTGCGGAACGGCGAATATGCGAAGCCGAAACGCGGCGCAAAGTTGTTGCCGTCAGCCAGATTGTTTTGCCATTCGTGACGCACGCCGAAATTCAAGCTGAAGCCTTTGCTCACGCGCCAATCGTCTTGCACAAACCAGCCGAGTTGATGCTGATTGAAATCAAGCTGGCCCGCGCCGCTGCGTTGCGAATACTGCGTGGGTTTACCGGCGTTAAACGCGGCGAGGCTGGAAAAGACAAACGTGCCGTTCAGATTGCGGGCTTCGTCGCTGCGGTAATTGCCGGTCTCGGCTTCTACGCCAAGGCGCAGTGCATGTTTTTTGAAGGCGGCATCCAGATTGTCGGCGAGGTCGAAATCGTGCACGCGGCGGTCGCTGCTGAGCTGTGCGCCGCCGCGCGTAAAGGCGTTGAGCACCTGAATGGTGGTCGCGTTTGACAGCGAATCGAGCGCGACCGTTTGCCACCGCGATTGAAAGCGGAATTCGTTGAACAGCTTTTTTCCGAAGGAGCCGGAATCGGCCAGGCGCAAGATGTGCTCGGTCGAGTCTGACGAATAGGCGCGTTCGTACAGATCAAAGCCCCCCACGCCGAGATTGCTTTGCCGTTTGGCATTGCGCTGGTATTCGCCACGCGCCGCGTGCGTTTTGGTCAGCATGTGTTCAACGCGCGCCGCCAGATTCAACGTGCGCAACGGTCGGCGCACCGCATCCATCAGTATATTTGTTGGCAACGTGCTTCCGGGTAAGGCGGCGAGCAGGGCGACGGAATCGTATGCGTTCACGCCATCGGCGGACAGAAACGCCGAAGTGTGTTTGCGCCAGAGCGGGCCGCCGATTTCAAACCCGAAGCGCCGGTTTTGTTCTGGCGCGCGAAAGGGCACGAAGGCATTGCGCGCGTTCAACGCTTCATCGCGAAAGCCAGCGTTGAGACTGCCGTGCCAACTATCCAGGCCGGGCTTGGTGTAAATGTCTACGCCAATCAGCGCGGCGTCGTGGTTTTCAGCGGCGTAGGGATTCATGCGGAAGCGGATTTCCCGAATCTGTGATTTGGGCGGCAGATGGCCGCCGCGGAAGCCGTTGACGCGAAAGGTCGCGCCGGGGCCAGCCATATCGCGAATGGCTTGCTCAAACTCATCAGGATCGTCTGGCAGTTGCGCGATTTGCTCTGCCGTCAATACTGTCGAAAAGGCGTTGCCACGCGCATCGGTGTTGGCTTCGCGTTTGTCCTGTTCGACGTTGAGCACTTCCTGCACTTCGGCGATTTCCAGCCGCACCTCCAATTGGTTGCTGCCGGGTTGCAGCTTTATGTCATTGAGTGTGCGCGGTGTGAAACCGGGCGCGCTAACTTGCAACTGATAGCTGCCCGCGACAAGTTGGTTGAACGTCAATTCGCCGCGTGCATTGGTTTTTTGCGCGCTCTTTTTCGCGCCCGCCGGAGCCGTGACGACTTGCACTTTGGCTTGGGGAATGGCCGCGCCGCTGGGATCAACGACGGTGACACGCAGCGTGGTCGCTGTTTGCGCTGAACTTTGATTGCTAAAAATAACCAGGGCGCACAGCACCATGCACAGCACCATGAGGAGTCGTCTCCCATGCCTTTGAACAAAGCGACTGCAATTCATTTTCCCTCCTTCGATCCCATCTTCGAGTTTAGACCATTGATTGAAACGTGGACCGTGGCGCGACGGTGTTCAGAGTTCCGCCTTTAGGCGGTCAGCGGCGCGCCGCACCGAGTTTGCACGCTTGCGGCGCGCCGCTGACCGCCTAAAGGCGGAACTCTGAACGCTTGCTGGCGGCGTGTGTGATGTTAGTTGAATGCGCCAATTACGAAGGTCTTACTGGTCGCGTTACTCAGTCACGCATCCCCAACCAGCCGCGAATTTTGGCGGCGACGTCTTCCGCGCTGGGCGGGTCGTAGTTGGAAAGCACGATGACGCTGTAACCGCCCGGAGGGCCACCTTCCAAGATCGCGTTGATGCCGGGTGCGCCGCCCGCAATGCCGAGGCGACCGAACATTTGTCGGCTGTGCGTGGCGTCGAGCAGCTTGCCGTGTTCCAGTGCCTGCGCGAATTTGAGTAAGTCTTCGGCGGTCGAATAGCCGCCGCCAGCGGAACTGCCGCGCGCGGGTTTGGTATAGACATTGTCTACGCGCGCATTGCCGTCCCGGCCTGAGTGGCGGGTGTAACCGGTCGCTACGTTCGGCACGCTGGCGTCAACTTCATAAGCATCGGTGTTGGTCATCCCGGCGGGTTTGTAGATGCGTTCGCGGACGTAGTCGTAGTAGCTCTGGCCGGTCACTTTCTCGATGATTGCGCCGAGCACGACGTAGCCGCCGTTGGAATAACGCTGGCTCGTGCCGGGCTCAAACGCCAGCGGCGCCTCGGCAAACAGCTTCAGGTAATCGTTGATCGTGCGGATGCGGTCTTTCGGCGTCGCTTCAAACTTCGCGCCGAAAAAGTCGCCGATGCCGGATTGCATGTTGAGCAAGTGGCTAATCGTGACTTTGGCCGCCGCCTGCTGATTAGGGTAATCGGGCAAGTATTTGCCGAGAGTATCGTCAAGGTTGAGTTTGCCCGCTTCGACCAGTTGCAGGATGGCCGTGTGGGTGATGAATTTGTTGATCGAACCCAAATTGAATTTGGTGTCGAGCCGGTTGGGCGTGTTGAAGGCTTTGTTCGCAAACCCGTAAGCTCGCTGCCAAAGCGGCTGGCCGTTTTTGGCGATCAGGACAACGCCTGAAAATTCATCAGCGGCGCTGAGTTGTTGCAAGTGGCGCTCGGTTTCTTTGAGCGCCTCCGCTTCACTTAACTTTTTGGGACTGGCTGGTGCTTCGCCAGGTTGTTTCCGTGCACCGCCAGTGGGTACGGCGTTTGCCGGTGTGGCGCTGCCGGGGGCTGTAGTCGGTTGCACGCGAATATCGGCGATGGCGTGCGGGGCCTGGTGTTCGACGCCAATTGAAAAATTGAGCCAGCGCTGATCTTTTTTGGTTTGCACCAGAGCCGTCAGTTCGAACTCCGTACTACTTGCGAGACTGTGCAATTGCAGGCCGCCGGTTTGTTGATAGAGGCCGAAATCCTGTTGCGCATTCCCTTCATCGCCGCCCGACTCGCGGTGGAAGCGTTTCATCTCATCGAGCGAACCGCTGTTGATGGTGTTTAGAAATTTGCCAAAGCTGTGCCCGGCGGGCGTGTCCGGCAACTTCGCGTCTGTTTGCGGAACCGTCACGGGAGCGCTAGGCGTTGGTGGCGTGGGGGCGGCTGCGGTTGGCGCGGGCGCGGCTTTGGCAAGGCCCTCAACCGCTTGGCGCGCGGTGGCGGCAAGCTCGCCGCTGGTTGCTTCAATCAGCGTCTGCAATTGCGCGGCCAACAGTGGTTCGGTGGTTTTGGGTTGCAGCGCTTTCAAGGCGGCGAGATGCGCGACTTTTAACGCTTGTTCAGCGCTGACGGCGATGTCGGGCGTGACGCCGGTGCCTTCCCAATTCGTTTTGGTGATCGGATTGATCGAGCGCGCCATTGGCACGGTGAGGATGAACTGTGTCCCCAGCCGTTGCGGCGAGACCGGATGCGCGCCGCCGCCGGTCGTTTCGCCGATGATGACAGCGCGTTTCAGATTTTTCAGGTTGTAGGTGAATTCCTCTGCTGCCGAAAAGGTGCGTTTGCTGGTCAGGATGAAAACCGGTTTGTCACCGTACCGTTTGCCGGGCACCTCGGCTTGCGTCCAGAACTCCTGGGTCGAATTGCTGGGCCGGTCATAAATGCTGTTGAGGTGTACGGGCTTGTCGAACAGATAACTCGACAGCAGTGCGACCATGTGCGGCGAACCGCCACCGTTTTGCCGCAGGTCGAAAATCAGCGCGTCCGTATTGGCTAAAAACGTCATCGCCGCCGTCACAGTGTCGCGCGCCGCGCCGGGGTCTTCAAAGCCGCGCAGGTCGAGATAGCCGACATTGCCGCCGAGACGTTCGATCTTTTCAAACCCATAATTGCGTTTCGCGCTCAGCAAGCGGTTCAAGGCCGGGTCGAGCCGCGTGGCGAAATTCGCGCCGCCCCCGTTGGCGTTGAGCACACGCAGATGTTTGTCGTGGCTGACTTCCTGTAGGTGTTGCGTGAGCGCGCGTGCGAACGCTTCGGCATCGGCGAGGTTGTCATATTCCTTGCGAGCGGCACGGGCGCGGATGGCTTGTTCCATCTCTTTGGCTTTGTCGGGGAAGACATAGTTGGAATTGAGCGCTTGCAACGCGTCTTCGATCACGGCGGCGCGCGTCTTGTCATCCAACGGGGCGCTTTCGGGTTTGGCTTGCGCGCCAGCGGGCAGCGGCAATTGCCAGAGGCTGAACGCCAGCAGTGCAGCCAGGGCATAAGCTTTAAGTTGTTTAGGATTCATTTCCCCTCTTCGCATTTACTTGGATTTTGGTTGCCAGCCCCGTCGTGACGATTCAAATCGTCACGGCTAGATTAGGTTGCAAACAGCACGCCGGGACAGTACCGCGCGCGTCAGCGAGCGGCGCGTCAAGTCAAGCGGATTGGCACCGGCGTGCAGGCTCCGCTTGCTGACGCGCGCGGTACTATCCCGGCCATTGTCCGTGCAGGCTTACTTCTTTTGCACAAATTTGTCAGCTTTGAGCGTGGGATTGATTTTGAATTTTGACAACTGAATTTCTTCGGTAACTTCGTCGGCGACGCTTTTGACGATGTGGTGCGGGAAGCTGATGCCGCCCTCGTCGCGGTAATCGCTGAAGCGCATCTGGAATTCATCCAGCGTTGGATTGTTGGCTTGGGCTTCGAGTTCTTGCGTGTGTTTTTGCATTTCCGCTTCGCTGGGCGGGCCAGAGCGCTGGCTCATCACCATTCGGGGCTTGCGGCCCTGATAGGTAAGCATCAACAGGCGATTGGATTTTTGGTCTACAAACAAACGGCCTAACTGGGCGCCGTCCACTTTGACCTCGATCACATTGGCTTTGCCATCGGCGGCTTCGGCTTCACCGGCAAAGCTGAATTCCGTGCCGGCGGAAGCAGGCGCGCTTAGCAGCAAGGCGAGCGACTGCCGCAGCAATTCGATGCGCGTGGCTTTGTTGGCCAGTTCGCGGCCCTGCGGCGAATCATCGCCCGCCCGCCGAATGACGACGTTGCCGCCACCGCCATGGCCTGAATTTTGATCCACCCAAACATCCGTCCCGTTGAGCACTTCGGTGCGCGTGATTTCGATGCCTGCCATCGGTGAGATAACTTCTGTCCGCATGATTTTGTCGGGCAAGAGCATTTCGAGTTGCAACTCGCCTTCCATCTGGCGCTCGCCCATGGAGCGACGCACATTGCCGCTGATGCTCAGGCTTTGCAGCGCTTTCCATTTGGCTTCGTTACCCAGCGCCGCGCGGGCCTGGGCCAGTATGCTTTGCGCTTTGGCAACAGCGTCTCCCTGGGCGTGAGCCGCGCGCGGGGTACGATCAAGCAAGAGGCTGGTCGTGCTGACCGCCAAAATCAGTGATAGAACAAATAAGCGCATGATGATGCTCCTCCGTTAAACGATGCGGTTTCGTTTTCAGTGCCGTGTGCTTGCCGGGCCCGCGCCGATGGCGGCGACGGCAGCGTGCCTATCTTGGCGCAAAGCCCGCGCCAGGTAATTAAGTGGAGGCAAAACTCTTGTAAAGGATGTTAAATTTGAGGGTGATTGAATTGGCGGTGCGGGGGCTGTGCTAAGATGGCTGTGTTTATTGGCTGAAATGAGCTTTGCCGAAAGTCTTGACCGCTTGAGGGGAACGTGATGAAACATTGGAAGAGGCAACCTCCCTTGATTTTGTGGCTGTCGGTGGGCCTGCTGCTGCTGCTGCCCATGTTGGCCTATCTCCAATATCGCTGGCTGGGTGAAGTGAGCCAGGCCGAACAGGAACGGCGGCTGCGCAATCTCAAAGCCAGTGCTTTGCAATTCGGCCAGGACTTCGATCAGGAAGTGACCTTCGCCTATGAATCGTTGCAAGACGCGGCCCTGTTGCCGCCCGATCCGGCGGCTTTAACATCCCTGCTGTCTGCTCCAAACGCGCGGCTGGCCGCGCAATATCAACGCTGGCTCAGTGCTGCCCCACATCCTCACTTGGTGCAGGCGATCTATCAGGTCGCGGTCACCAACGCTGCGGATATGGCGCTGACCCGCTTTAACACCAGTACGGAACAGTTTGAACCGTGCGACTGGCCCGCTGAATTGGCTGCCTTGCGCAAACGTTTGCTTGAACAGGGCGCGGCTGAAGAGCAGATGCAACAGTTCCTGCGCCAATTTGCCGACCCGCAATCGGCGGGCAGTTTGTTGCGCGAACATCTGACGGGCAATCCGCACGCCCAGGTCTTGAATCAGGAAATCAATCAGGCGTCGGGCAGTCACCGGGAGATGATCATTCGCAGCACGAAAAGCCAAACGACGGTGGTGCAGTTGCGGGCCTTCGGGCCGGTTGATGAAAGTCTGCCCGGGCTGGTGATTCCGTTGGAGCGGACGACCCAAGTCTTACCGTTGCCGCGCAAATATCGCCTCGTGCAATTCGATCTGGCGTGCATCAAGAACGAAATTTTCCCGGCGTTGGCGGCCAAGCATTTGGCGAGCAATGGCGTGCACGACTATCTCTATCAGATTCGCACAGTTGACAACGCTGCGGCGAAGCTGGTCTATGCCTCAGAGGGCGCTGCGCCAGAGTCATTGGCGAATGGCGGCGATGTCGCCGAGAATTTTTTCAAAGTGCGCTTCAGCCCGCGCGATCAACTCTTTTTCAAATCAGCCGCCAGCGCTGCCAGCGGCAATCAAGCGCCAGATAAGGCGGTCAAGGTCATCACCAGCGAAGTCAATCTCGCGCATACTCCGCCCAGCGCTGAATTGGGTGACCGTCTTTCCTCCGCACTCAAACGCAATGCGGACGGGCCGTGGCAACTGGTTATCCGGCACCGCGCCGGTTCGCTCGAAGCCGCTGTCGCCACAGTGCGCCGCCGCAATCTGGCGATCAGTTTCGGCGTCTTGTTGCTATTGGGTGTGAGCGTCGGCTTGATCGTGCTTTCCAGCCGCCGCGCGCAGCATCTGGCTGAAAAGCAGATTGAATTCGTCGCGGGCGTTTCGCACGAATTACGCACTCCGCTCACGGTCATCTGTGCCGCCGCCGAAAATCTGGCCGACGGCGTGCCCGGGCTGGTTGATAACCGCGATCAGGTCAAACGCTACGGGACGCTGATTCGCGACGAAGGGCGGCGGCTGACTAGCATGGTCGAACAGGTGCTCGAATTTGCGGGCGCGCAAGCGGGCAAGCAAAGTTACGATCTGCGTCCCGTGGCGCCTGAGCGCGTGATCGAAGACGCGCTGGCCGCTTTGCATCTGTCGCTTCAGGAAAGCGATTTTGTGATTGAAGAGCAGTTGCCCGCTGAACTGCCTTTAATCAGCGCCGATAGCGCCGCCTTGAGCCGGGCTTTGCAGAACCTCATCAGCAATGCCCTGAAATACGGCGGCGAGCAACGTTGGCTGGGCTTGAGCGCGCGCGTGATCAGACACCTCACCAGCGAGGAATTGCAACTGGCCGTGGCGGATCGCGGGCGGGGCATTCCAGCCGAAGAATTGCCGCACATCTTCGACCCGTTTTATCGTGGCAAAGAAGTCACGGCGGCTCAGATTCACGGCAACGGTCTCGGCTTGAGTCTGGTCAAACACATTGTCGAAGCGCACGGCGGACGCATTACTGTCGAAAGCAAGGTTGGCGTGGGCAGCACCTTCACCCTGCATCTGCCGGTCTTGCGCGAAGCTACTTCCTCGACTCCGATCCGGGCCAACGAATATGAACAAGCGCCTTCTACTCATTGAGGATGAACCGGGCCTCGTCCTGACACTCACTGACCGGCTGACCAGCGAAGGTTACGACGTGACCAGCGCGCGCGATGGCGAGACAGGGCTGGAACGCGCCTCGAATGAAGCCTTTGCCGGGATTCTCTTGGATGTAATGCTGCCACGCAAAAACGGTTTTGATGTTTGCCGCGACTTACGTCAGCGCGGCATCAACACGCCGATTCTGATGCTGACGGCGCGCGGTCAAGTCGTAGACAAGGTGATTGGGTTAAAGCTGGGGGCCGATGACTATTTGACCAAACCGTTTGAGATGATCGAACTGCTGGCGCGTGTCGAAGCCCTCTTGCGGCGCGTGCCGGCCAGTGCCGCCTTACCAGCCGATCAGTATCAATTTGGCGACATCAAAGTGGATTTCCGCCGGGCTGAGATCGAGCGGGCGGGCGCGAAGCTGGAGCTTTCAGCCAAAGAATTTCAATTGCTGCGCTACTTCATCGAACACCGCGAAGCCACGCTTTCCCGCGACGAATTGCTCAACGGCGTCTGGGGCTATGACGCCATGCCGACGACGCGCACCGTTGATGTGCACGTCGCCTGGTTGCGCCAGAAGTTGGAACCCAATCCACGGCACCCGCAATACATCCTGACAATTCATGGGATGGGGTATAAGTTCGTTGGGTAATTTCAGATTTCAAATTGGAGATTGCAGATTGATTTAGTCCTGAACTCTCTGCGCTCATGAATCCGCAATCCACAATCCGCAATCTATTGCGCTAGTACGGCCGTGCCTTGAATTTCAAAACGGGCGCCGCGCAGCAATTTGTTGACGCCCATGACGGCACGCGCCGGCACGGCGCGGGTGAAATAGCCGCGATAGATCGAATTGAATTGTTCGTACAGCGCCAGATCGGTGCAATACACCTGCACCGAGACCAGATCATCCATCGTCATGCCCGCTTCAGCCAGGGTTTGCCGCATGCCTTCCATCAGAATGCGCACTTCGAGTTTGACATCGCTGGGCACTTGGCCCGTGCGCGGGTCAATGCCGAGTCGCCCTGACAGATAAAGTGTGTTGTCCACTTGAACGGCATCGCTAAAGGGTGCCTGACCGGCTTTCGTCGGCGGGTTGATGTAGCGTTTGGCGGGCAAAGACTCTTGCACGGGCTGCGCGGGTTGATTGCGCGGATTGTTGGGCGCGTTGTTGGGCGGACGATACGGCCCGCGATTTTGCGCGTTTGGATAGCCGGGACGGCTTTGCGTTAAGGCCGCGCCAGTCAACAGGCCGATAAACAGTAAGACCGCGAATATGCGTTGCGTTGTCATTCGTTTCCTCCTACGGGGAGTGGATTGCAAGCGGGATGCGGGCTTGGATGTTGCATTGGGAACTCTGCGCGGAAGGAAGCAAAGGGTGGGAATGAAGGATCAACACCTCGCACCGAGACCTGCCACCGAAACCGCACCTTCATCAAAATTGCTGGCGCAGTCTACTACATTCCCGGGCTGCGGCTGAAGCTTTTCTTTCGGTTGCCAGGCCACGGTTAGAGAAAGAGCCGCAGCCGGGCATCAGCGGCGCGCAAGGTCGCGCGCGTGCCGAAAGGGAAGCGATAGGCTGTGCGCGCGCCGTCAATGTAAAGCCAGCCTTCGGGCATTTTCGAGGCGACGGTGAGGCTCTCACCGGGGTCGATCAGGCCGCGTTCAAGTTCGTACTCGTACTGATGCCCGCCGTGAATTTCGCGATACAACTCGCGCACAAGATATTGCAGCCGGTGGGAACGCAGCGACATTTTGCGCCCGCCGGCGGAATGAATCCCGGCGGTCGAACCGGCGGCAGTCGAAATCCAGATGCCGGAACTGCGTTGTTCTTCTTCGCGCTCGCCCAGCTTGATGAGGTAGCGGGTCGTGGCCGCCGGGCAATCGTGGGCGATCAAGATGTCGTTGAGCGCAAGTTCGGGCAACGGCTTATCGTCCAGCGCGACGGCGAGGCGCGTCAGTTCGGTGGGCAGCCATTGGCCCTTCAACAGCGCCTCGAATTGCCGGTTGAAATTGTCGCCGTGCACTGAACAGAAATGGCCGACGCTATCACCCGGCGCGGAGTTGACGCCGAGCAACGCGCCGCCCGTGACGAAATGCGAAGCGCCGAGCGCAGTCCCGTCACCTCCGATGGTGATGACTAAATCAGCCTGGGCGAGGTGCCGTTTGAGCTGGGCAGTTGGCTTTTTGAAAGGTGTTTCGAGCGCAGAGATGCCATGCTTTTGCAGCGACTTGCGCACGGTTTCAACTGTGCGCTGATGTGTGGCATCCGCTTTGAGCAAACGTTTGGCGGTGGCATCACCACTTTGTGCGAATTGGGCCGCTCGTCCACCCTGAGCCAAGGCGGTTTGTTTGATGGCGACGACGCAGGAATTGATTTCCATAGGCGCTTATCGGTTCATTGATAAATGACAAAGAAGTCGTTGTCCAAAAAATAATGCTGTGAAATCAGCTTGAAACCCGCTGCTTGCATCCAGCCGTGCAAATCCTCCAACTTGTAAACCATCTTCTCATGCCCGGCAGGCCAGGTTTTGCTGAAATCAATGATTGCAATCCGACCATTCGGGCGCAGATAACGCTTCAGGTTTTTCAGATAGGTCGGCTGATTGGCGATGTGATGCAAGGTGTCAATGATGGCGATCAAATCCACCGGTTCGGGTAACTTGGGGTCGCTTTCGTCCGCGCGGATGGTTTTGATGTTCGTGAGGCGCTGTTCCTGCGCGGTCTTGTCCACGTATTTGAGCAGCCCTTCATCAATGTCCACCGCGTAAACGAGGCCTTGCGGGCCGGCGGCGCGCGCGAACGGGCGCGTGAACAAACCGGAGCCGGAACCTAAATCACAGACGCGCTGGCCCTGTTTTATCAGCAACGCATCCACCACGCGCGCGACTTGCAGACCTTCGATTCGGCGCTCGTTTTCAAGCACCTTGATGTATTCCTCCGCTGTGCGTTGTTGCGCCAGCGCGGGCAGGGTGAACGTGACGACGAGAACAAAGAACAACAGCTTATGGGGTTTCATTGTGGCTCCTTTCAAAGCGGTCAAAGCGTCAGTCGTTGGATGACGCCGCGTGGCGCAATAGGGCCAGATCGGCTTTGAACCAGCCCAACGCGCGGCCAATAAAGTAGCAAACAAAACCGGCCACCAGGGTCAAAAACGCCGCGCCCGTTGGGATCGGGCTTTCCAGAAAAACCTGCACACAAGAGACGAGCACCAACAACAGGAATAAGGCGGGAGTAAACGGGTAACCCGGCACGCGAAAGTGGCTGCCATCTTCGGCCCCGTAGCGCCAGCGCAAGACATAAACGGCCGCCACCGTGAAACCCGAAAAGAGCAGCAAGCCCGAACCCACATAAATCAACAGCACATCAAACGCTCCCGTTAATGCCAGCAAAGCGGCTACGCCAGCCTGGGCGAAGAGGGCAACAATCGGCGCGCGGCTCTGCGCACCCAATCGTTTGAAGGCCGCAGGCGCCAGCCCGTCATAGGCCATCGCAAAGTAAACGCGCGGCCCGGCGGCTGTCCAGGCGCTGAGCGATCCGATGATCGTAAACGTGATGATGGCGCTGACAAATCGCCCGCCCGCCAAGCCAAACAAACGTTCCGCCGCGTCTTTGCCGACGGCAATGTCGGAGTGCCAGGCGTTCACGGGCAGGGCGTAAAGAAAGAAAAGGTTGAGCGCCAGATAAAGCAGCACCACAATCAGGGTGCCGCCGATCAGCGCGCGCGGCAAATTGCGGCGCGGGTCTTCGATTTCGCCCGCCAGATAGGTCGCGCCATTCCAACCCGTATAAGCGAAACTGACCTGAATCAACGCCACCCACCACGAACCGGCAGCGGTCGTTGGCTGCACAACGCCCTGCCAATCGCCACGTCCGGTCAACCAGCCCGCCGCAACCAGCAACGCGATGGAACCAATCGTGGTGAGCATCAAGATACTTTGCAAACGTCCGCTGGGCCGCACTCCTAACGAATGCCAAAAGGCAAAGGCCAACGGTAATAACGCCGCGACGACGGCTCCCTGCGTAATGCCCAGCCCCGGCACAATGGGTGTGTTCGCGTGCCAGCCAGGTGCGATTGCCGCCATGTAAGTAACCGCCGCTAAGGATGACGCCGCCGTTGGCGCGGCAAAGCCGACGAAGAAAGTGATCCAGCCGCTGACAAACCCCCACATCGGCCCATACACGCGCGAGAGATATTGGTATTCGCCACCGGCGCGGGGCATACGCGTCGCCAATTCGGCATAGCAAAGTGCGCCGCAAACGGCCAAAACTGCGCCAACCAGCCACACGCCCAGCATCTGCATTCCGCTGCTGGTCGCGTTGCGCACCAGCGCCGGTACGGTGAAAATCCCGGTGCCAATCATGCTGGTGACGACAAAGGCCGTGGCGCCCCATAGATTGAGTCCACGGCGCAAAAGCCCTGTCGGATGGCTGGGTTTCAGAAGTGGTTGGGCGGCTCTTCGCAGTGGCGTCTTTCTCCTTTGCCAATGGTGCCTGCGCGGGCAAGCTGCGCGGCACTATACATCGGGGCTTTGAAATCCGCTACAGATAGCTTGGCCGTGGATGGCGCATGCCCGTTGCGTATGCTCTAATCCGCCGCATCGCATCAACAAAGCGGGCAGGAGGCGCAAGGATTGTGGATACGCCAACGGTTTTGCAGGGGTTCAAACTGGCCCTTGCGGCAGTCTTTTTATTCATCTTTGGGCACAGTCATTGGGTGAACGCCCAGGCTCAATCTTTGTCCACCGCGAGCAAAGTCGCTGAGCGGCGCTTGACTCCGGCGCAGTCGTTAGGCGAACGCCTCTTTCGCGATGAGAGTTTCACCGCGCCGAACGGCGATTTTGCGACCAGTTGCCGCACCTGCCATCTGTTTGACGAAGACCCGCAAGGCCAGCGCGCCTACACCGATTTTTTCAATCTCAGCTGGGTGCCGCATCGCCAGCAAGACCCGCGCCGCAGCGAGATTCGCAATTCACCGACTTTGTATGATGTCGCGTTGATGCCGCGCCTGCACCTGGATGGCGAATTCGGTTCGCTCGAAGACCTGGTGAAAGGCACCTTGAGCGGGCGTCCGCTGGGCTGGTTGCCGGGCGAAGCGGCGCAGGCCTTTGCCCAGGTGCGCCGCGTGTTGGTGAACGACAACAGCGCGCCGAGTTATGCACAGCAGTTCAAACAGGTTTACGAAGTTGAGCTGACAGCTTTGCCTGAAGCCGAAGTCGTGACGCTGGTATCGCGGGCGGTGGCCGATTATCTGCGCACGTTCAAGAGCCAGATGAACGCGCCCTTTGATCGCTTTTTACGGGCGAACAGGTTGACGTGGCCCGCTGAAACTCAAGACGCGCCGCAACAGGCCAGACAGTTCATCAGCCAGTTGGAAACCCTGGAACGCGGCAAGACCCTAAAGCTGAGCAAAGAGTTCGGCGCGGAAGCCTGGCAAGGGCTGAAAACGTTCATGCGCACCACGGGTGAAACTTCGGTGGGCAATTGCGTGACCTGCCACACGCCGCCGCTTTTCACCGACTTTTCCTTTCACAACCTGGGCGTCAGCCAAGCCGAATACGATCAACTGCACGGCGCGGGAGCCTTTGCCGCGCTGCCGATTCCAAACGTCACTGACGCGCAACGTCCAGTCGCCCGTTTCCGCGAAACGCCCAGCAAACGTAAACCCGGCGAGGCGGATTTGGGCCATTGGAATTTCGTTGAGGTGAAACGGTCGCCGCTCCGGCAAGCCACAGAAAGCGACGAGCAGTTTTTGCAACGGATGATCGGCACGTTCAAAACGCCGACGCTGCGCCATCTGGCTTATAGCTCACCATACTTTCACAACGGCGCATACACGTCGCTCGAAGAGACACTGCGCGAAATTATGCGCCTAAGTGAATTGGCGCGTGCGGGCCAGGTGCGCCAGGCCGATCCCGCACTGGCGCGCATCAAAATCAGCGCGGCTGACCTGGGGCCGCTAATAGCGTTTTTGAACACGTTGAATGAAGATTTGAAAGCTGGGTTCTGATTGCGGCAAGTCAACGCCCCGCCGCCGCTCCATTGCTGAACTCCAACGCCGCAAAACTGACGACTGACTCTTCGTCAATGTTCCATTGGTCGTAGCGCAAGACCTTGCCGCGCGCTTGCGGCTGCACCTGCATAAAGGTGTAAAGCGGCGCGAAGCCGCACCATTTCAATTCGTCCTCGTCGGGTTTGACCAACTCAAAGAACTCTTCGGACTCGCCTGCGCAAGCGTATTGCAAACGGGCCTGATCGCGTTCTTTGACCTCCAGCATCGCCCCTTGTTCAGCGCGGGCCAGCAATTCGTCGCCGTAGCGTTTGCCCATGTGCGCCAGATCAATGCCCAGCACCCAAAACAATTCTGACGCATGCAGATCGGCCAATTCGCCCAGCGCGTCAAAGAAGCGGTAGACCTGATCGTCGCGTTCCGGCGGTTCGCCTTCGCGCAAGGCTTTGGCAAAGGGGCCGCAGAGGATCGGCAGAATCTTGAAGTCGGCACCGAGCATCTGTTGCAGGAAGACGCATTGGAATTCCAGCGAGTGTTCGACGGCGTGACAGTAATCTTCCATCATCACGCTGTCTTTGGCCTGCGCCGCCAGCCAGTCAATCTTCTCCACATCCGGTTGCAGCGTGCCGAAAGGCGTGGTGAAAGGTTTGCGCGTCAGCCCGAAGCGTTCCGGCTGTCCGTAATGCGAGGTGCCCAGCAACACAATGGTTTTATCTTTGGCGTAGGCCGCCGCGCCATTTTGCAACCGCCCGTAGGCTGCCGCGTAACAATCCGCGCCGCCCCAGGGGCTGACGTGCGGCGCGGCCAAGCCGATGATGGGTTGCGCCGTGGCTCCCAGGCCTTTTTGCAAATACCCTTCAAACGTTTGGCGCAACTCCGCTGGCTCATCCGGGTATCCGGTGCCCGCGTGCGCCGGGCTGCGTTCGGTGGCCGCCGCAAATTCAGCATGTCTTACAGCGCGCATCTGGGCGAACTCTTCCGTCAGTAAAAAACCGTTGCTTTGCAACGCGCTGAGCAAGGCCTCAATCGTCTCACGCGGCACCAGTTGCCCCGCCAGCTTGCTCAGATACGCCTGCAAATCGAGCCGCGTCTGTTCGCCGTCGAACAGCGCCAGCCCCGCCGCCAACAAGGGCGGAATGATCAACACCTGTTCGGTGTATTGGAAGGGATCGCGCAAGACCAACCCTGGCCGGTCAGCGACAGGGGAAGGGAAGATGTCCAGCCCGGGACGCAATGGTGGCAATGCTTCGCTCATCATGCGCCACATCTTAGCAGCGGCTTGCAGGCGAAACCAAATCGTCTTAAGCTTCGTCTACAGCGATGATGGTTGGGCATTGATTGACGTAAGGCAGGAGAGCGTGAGGATAAAACAGCTTATCGGAATTGGGTTACTGGCGGCGTTGTTGGCGTCGTTGAGCGTTGCGCAAACACATCGCCCGGCGCGGGGAACGAAACCCGCCAAAACGGCTCAACCAAAGCCTACACCTACTCCCGCTGCCTCTCCTAGCCCTTCACCCAAAGAATTGGCCGAAGCCGCGGCAGCCTCGCGGGCTAAATTGATGGAAGCCTCGGAAACCTACCGCGAAAGCCTGGAACGCTTGCTCGCCCTGCA
>JACPYM010000039.1 GCA_016196035.1 Acidobacteriota bacterium
CCGGGGTCGTTCTCCCAAACCACAGGCGTGCGTTGCACCCAAGTTTTCAGTTCAGTCTGGATGGCCGTATCACCGACCTTGCGCTCGATCTTCTCGACTTTGCCATTTTCCCATTTCAGATTGCCCGTGCCTTGCGAGCCAAAGCCCGTGCAACGACGATATTCGGCATTGATGGCTTTGAAATAATGCTTTTCCCAAAGTAGCAGCGGGCCAGCAACAGTGCCTTGATGTGCCTCAACAGTAACCTGTGGGAATTGAATATCACGCGTGTATTTCCAGACAACATCAATGTTGGCTCCATTCGTTAGGACACGACGCTCCGTGACCGGGCCAGGAATTTGTGCTCCAAATGGCGAAGGTACATTCTCACACCACTCCTGTGGATACTCGAAACCATAATCAATTTGCGACACGCCTCCATCCGGGTAAATGACCTCGGCCAACTCAGCATATTTGTTATAGCGGAAACGAAAACCACGCCCATCCGGGAAATTGAGTTGTGTGGGGGCCAATAGATCATCAATCAAGATTGGAGCCTCGCCATGTGTAAATAGGTCGGTATGAGGTTGTGGTTGCGTATGCTCTGTTGTGCCGATGCTTGTTCCATCAAGGAATTGATTATAATCACTGGAATAAATTGGCCGCTGAACGTTGTGATAATCGGAGCGTAAATTAACCGGAACGCCTCCTACAACCTCGCCAATTCGCCCAGTCGTCACGCTGATAACTCGATCTGCCACGCCTTGATAACCTTTGATCGTAACGGATGCCCCGTCTGTACCGCCCTGCAAAATATACTGTCGGCCTAATTGATCTGTATAAGTCACGGCCCCTGCGCTAGACGTGTTATAGGCAATGTTGATCCGATTGCCATTTCGGTCAATGATCTCAGTACAGTAACCATTGCCCATCTTGAATTTGGTTCCATCCGCTAAGAGCACCCAGCCAGCCAACTCCCCATTCACTACACCATTTGCAGTATCAGTGATATAGGTAATGGCTGACCCATCCACACTGCGCCAGACCTTGCCTCGGTTGCGATCAACAAACCCACATTCATTATTTACTTTATCAGGTGCACCTTGCGTGTCTACATCTCGCAACTCAATCTCCGAGCCATCTGGCATCAACAACCAAATCTTGGTCAGCACAAACCCAGAGCAACCAGTGCGATCCGATTCCAATTTCCTCCATTTAATAGCTGGCCCTTTTGAGATAAACCAGCCGCTGCCAAGCATTATGACATTTGGAGTTGTACCAACTCCCTGTCCCTGAATTGGCCTAAAGTGATCGATAATAACTTGCTGGTTGAATGGTACTTCGAAAACCTCTCTATCGTGCTGGCTTGCCCATACTTTGCCTTGATATGAAAGTGCAATCGGGAACGCTGCCGCCCCGCGCCCGCCAACAGTTACCAGTGGAATTTGTACATTAAAATTTCCGTTCGCTAAATTAACGGTTTCGACCTTGTCAGGGGCGTAAGATGAGGTATTTAGAAGGCCAGCTTTCGCCGCTGCTGGCGTCCCTCGATCATAAGCATTCTGGGCGTAGCACACTCCAAAGCCAGTTGAGAGAATTACGGCAGGGAGGAAATAGTTGATAAATTTCATTGCGGAGATGTTCAAGCGCATAGTGATCCCCTTCGTAGGCAAACAGGCTCGAGCGAGCATAATCAGCAGTGATAAGCCAAGGTCATTATTGGCTTGCCTCGACGATTAATTTTCCTTTGAGTGCTGGCAAAGCTGGGGTGAAGTAGGTGTATTCACCCGGCTGCAAAACGATCTCTTGGTCAGCACGCTTTTCCTTGTTGACTGTTCTGATAGTTGCTTGCGGAACGCTGGGTTGATTTTGCACAACTCGCTCTATCACTAATTCGATATTGCCGCTGGTTTCGTTTTCCGCCCGGAGCAACGCACGCCCTGACCTGCCATAAATCAGGTTAGGCACGATTTCGTTTCTATATACCCATACCCGGAAAAACTGTCTTGGCCCCTGTTGTTGCGCTTGAGGTTTTGACGGCAAGGACGTAACAGGGGTTCGCTTCGGCAAAACCCAACCGCGCGCGCTCAGGGTTAGCGCAACACCAACAACACTGGAGCAGATAATTACCACACCAAACAAGAAAGCTGATGAAGAACTGGATTTTGGCATATCAAATGTACCCGCTGATGAATTTCAATGTAACTGAACCTGAAGCTTACATGCCCCGTGGTCTTGGCAGCGAATTCAGAATGTACCGAAGCCAACACGCATTCGGCAATGTTCGTGCTCTGGACGCTGCGTTGGCTTATACCACCGCCTCAGCAAATCCCCTTGCGCGTTTTTCGCCAATTGCGCGTTTTGCGCATCTTTCGCCAAATGCGTGTCGCGTTGCCCGCATACACCTCTCCCTTCACGCCAGCAAAACCGGCGTGTCGCAAACTTCAACCGCGCCACCGCCTCAACCTGCGCGGACTGGCCCGGTGAAACAGGCCGCCAGCAACGTTAAATCACTTCACGTTGCTGGGCGCGCTCGCGTAAAAAGGCTTCGACCGAGTGCAGGTCTACTTTGTATTTCTTCTTGCCGACCAGGACGGCGGCGATCACATTCAGATTGATCCAGTGTTGCACGGTGCGTTGGGACAAGCTGAATTTGGCGGCGACGTCGTGTGTATCCAGAAAGCGTTCCTGGCGTTGGCGGTCTGAGAGCGCGCAATAAACCGTTACCAGGTCTGTGGGCGTGGCTTCAGGCTTGCAGGGGGGGGCAAAGATGCTTGCGCGAAGAGAAGTGGTGCGTGGGTTTGCTGAACGATCATCGGGAAACTCCTCCGGACGAAAAGCTGGGCTGTCTTTTGCCGGGCCGGCAGGGCAAGCTGTCGGCCTTTGAATCTGATGAACGCCGGGTTGCCGTGACCCGGCGCGGAACAACGGGGTTGATTGGATCACGCGCTGTATGTTGGCTTGGGTCTGACAGCGCGCAACCAACCGGCGTGACCTTAAACCAGAGGATGCAAACAGGCAATGGATGCACACACGCGCAGCAAATTAAAAAACAAGAGTTGATGGGCGGCTTTTGTCAGGCAGGTTGTGTGAGTGTGCCAAGCGCTTTGAATTTCAGCCGTTGCGCGGCCGTACACGCCGGGCGGCGCTTACCGGTGTTGAAAACGCCTGGCTAAACTCAGGCGCGCCACTACGCGACGGCCACGCGCGGCAGGCTCTTTTATCAACATCCGGAGGCTAACCTTGCCGAGTCAACGGCGGCGCGCTCAGGCCACTAACACGCCGTCTTCTTCTCGCAATTCAGCGCTGCCCAAACTCGGCAACAAAGCGGCGTGACTGAGCGGCCCGTCCAGCGGGCGGAAGTTGAGCACTGCGCCCTCTACAAACACTTCAATCAACGGCGCATCGCCGAGCGTGCCTTGAATCAAGGCTTCCGACAGCGGGTCTTCGATGTATTTTTGCAGCGCCCGGCGCAGCGGGCGTGCGCCATAGCTGCGGTCAGTGCAGGTGCGTTCGACTATCCAGCGGCGGGCGGCTTCGGTGAGTTGAATCGCCATGCGGCGATGCAGCAGGGTGCGATTGAGTTGGGCTTCGAGCAGGTCGACGATTTGCAAGAGGTCGTCATCGCTGAGCGGTTCAAAGACGATGATCTCGTCCAGACGGTTGATGAATTCGGGGTTGAAGGCTTCGCGCACGGCGGCCAGGATGCGGTCTTCGTTCTTGGCGTTGGCTTCGCGGTGCGTGGATTGGAAACCGAGCTGGCCGCCGCGATGAATAAAGCGCGCGCCCAGGTTCGAGGTCATGATGATGATGCAATGCTTGAAATCCACGGTATTGCCGAGCGCGTCGCTCAGAATGCCGTCTTCAAAAACTTGCAGCAGGATGTTGAAGACATCGGGGTGCGCCTTTTCGATTTCATCGAGCAACAACACAGAGTACGGATTGCGCCGCACGCGTTCAGTCAACTGGCCGCCTTCTTCATAACCAACATAACCCGGCGGCGAGCCGATCAGTTTCGAGACCGAGTGCTTTTCCATGAACTCGGACATATCGAAACGGATCATGGATTTCTCTGAACCGAACAGAAAATCAGCCAAGCTGCGCGCGACTTCGGTTTTACCGACGCCGGTTGGGCCTAAGAATAGAAAGGAGCCGACCGGGCGCTGCGGATTTTTCAGCCCGGCGCGCGAACGACGGATGGCGCGGGCGAGCGCCGAAATGGCCGCGTCCTGGCTGACGATGCGGCGATGCAATTCGTCTTCGATACGCAGGAGCTTGGCCGTTTCCTCCTCTTGCAAGGCCGAAACCGGAATGCCCGTCCAGCGCGCGATCACATCGTCAATGTCGCGTTTGTAAACAGGTGCGGCGGTCTCTTCAAATTCCTGCGGCTCGAAGTATTGCGGCGGACGGCGCGACGAATTCATGTAGCCACGGTCGCGGAATTCCCCGCGCCCCTCGTGACGTCCTTCATTACGAGGATCAGTCCGCAAATAATCCTGCCGGTAATCGGTGCGCAAATCGCGCGTCGTCTCGCGTTGCCAGCGCGGCGGCGGCGGGATGTAACCGCTCTCGCGTTGCACGCGCAACTTCACGCGCGCGCCCGCTTCGTCGAGGATGTCAATCGCTTTGTCGGGCAGGAACCGATCGGGCAGGTAACGATTGGACTGATAGACGGCGGCTTCGATAGCGTCATCGTGGTAACGCACGTTGTGGAAAGACTCGTAACGATCCTTGATGCCGTTGAGCACGTGCAGCGCCTCTTCTTCATCGGGCGGCGCAACTTTGACGGATTGAAAACGGCGTTCCAACGAACGGTCGCGTTCGATAGATTTGCGGTACTCGGCGGGTGTCGTCGCGCCGATGCATTGAATCTCACCGCGCGAGAGGGCCGGTTTCAGAATGTTTGCGGCATCCAGGCTGCCTTCCGCCGAACCGGCGCCGACCAGCGTGTGCAATTCGTCAATAAAAACGATGTACTGCGGGTTTTCCATCAACTCGCGCATGATGGTTTTCATGCGCTCTTCAAACTGGCCGCGATATTTGGTGCCCGCGACGATCAGGCTCAGATCGAGCGCCAGCACACGCTTGTCAATCAGGAAGGACGGCACATCACAGGTGATGATGCGTTGGGCGAGGCCCTCGACAATCGCGGTCTTGCCGACGCCCGGTTCGCCAATCAGCACAGGGTTGTTCTTGGTGCGGCGGCAGAGGATTTCGATGACACGTTCGACTTCCTGTTCGCGCCCCACCAGCGGATCGAGTTTGCCCTCGAGCGCCGCTTCCGTCAGGTCGCGGCTGAATTCGACCAAATGCGGCGAATCCTTTTTGGCGTGCGAACCACGCTCCAGATTGGCCTGACGCATCAGTTCGTTGCGAATGTCTGACAGACGCAGGCCGCGTTCGTAGAGGATTTCCGCCGCGACGGAATTCTCTTCGCGCAGCAACCCCAACAACAAATGTTCGGTGCCGATGTGGCGATGGCCCAGCCGCTCGGATTCTTCGGCGGCATAGGCGAGCACGTGTTTGGCCTCGGTCGCCAGCAATAATTCGGCCTGCGTCGGCAGGCGTTCGCGCAAGACGGAGCGGTCTTCGATCTCGCGGCGGATGGATTCAAAATTGACGTGGGAACGGTGAAAGAAACGATGCGTCAGCGTTTTGTCTTCGCGCACCAAACCCAGCAGGATGTGTTCGGCTTCGATTTGGGTCGCGCCAAACTGGCTGGCCTCATAGCGGGCGAAGAAGATCACGCGGCGGGCTTTTTCGGTATAGCGTTCGAACATCCCTAAACCGTTCTGAGTTCTGAGTTCTAAGTTCTAGGTTTGCTTGTTACTGCCGCATAAAAACCTAGAACTCAGAACGCGGAACTTAGAACTTCCTCCAGTCTTCCATTTTCCAAGCGCAACACGCGGTCGCATTGCGCGGCCAAGTGCATGTTGTGCGTCACGAGAATCGCGGTCAATCCGTCTTCCTGTTGCAAGCGGCGCAACAGCGCGTACAACTCAGCACCTGTCCGTTCATCCAGATTGCCGGTCGGCTCATCGGCCAACAGCAATTGCGGCGCATTGACCAGCGCCCGCGCCACCGCCACACGTTGTTGCTCGCCACCCGACAGTTCGCCGGGGCGATGCTCGCTACGATGGGCCAGCCCTACGCGCTGTAAAAGAACGGCAGCCCGTGCGGCGGCTTCGCGCCGCGCCGCGCCGCTGATGAGCAGCGGCATCATCACGTTCTCCAAGGCGCTGAATTCGGGCAGTAGGTGATGGAATTGGAAGACGAATCCGATCGCTCGATTACGAAAGCGCGCCAAGTCTACTTCAGCATTTTTTGCAGTGTCAAACTCGCCCAAAATCACGCGGCCCGCCGTCGGTTGATCGAGTCCGCCCAGCAAATGCAGCAGCGTGGACTTGCCCGCGCCCGACTCACCCGTGATGGCAATCAACTCGCCCTGCCGGATTTCAAGCTGCAAATCGCGGAAGACAACAACCTCTTCAACGCGGCCTTGGTAAGTTTTGGTAAGGTTAGCGGCGCGCAGCAAAATCGGCTTCAGAGTCATCGTCACAGTCATCAGGTTACTTACTCTCGACTAACCGCCCCACTCGCCAGCGCCGCAAACAAGGGAAAGCTCCCCAACGGCGCATGCGATTCAACATACAACCCTTGCGGCGTAAACGAGGTCACGCTCACTGCCAGCGGCAATTGATTCAAGGCTGCGGGTGCGGCGGCGGCTTCGGACGTTCCCAACGCGCGCGCCACCCGCGCCATCATTTCGGCGCTGTCTTCTTTGGTCGAAGCCAGGCTCAGCATGACGCCCGTTTGCGAGGGGCGGCTGGCCTGCGTGAGTTGCGGGGCGTCGTTCAGCTTCAGCCCGCGCCGGTCTTCGAGTAGTTTCAGCAACTGCGCCCGCCGGCCCAACCCCGCATAGCCGCCCAGAAAAAGCGCCGCGCCACGCCGTTCATCTGACGAAGTCCACAACTCGGCCCCGGCGCGCTGTTCACGCTGCAAACTCAACCCACCCGCCGTCAAAATCTTTTCAATCAGTTTGCGCAGCAAGGTTTGGTCGCGCATTTTCAGCAACCAGATGCGGCCTTCGACATCGTCGGTGAAATTCAAGCTCGCCACTTCTTCGCCAATCGCCCGCACCGCCAGTTCATTGGCGCGCAGCCCGAAAAACGCTTCCTGCATACCGGATAAAAACTGGCGCAGGATGAAACTCTGCCCGGCGCCAACACGCGCTGAAATCGCCGTTTCGAGCGTGCCAAACGCCTGCCCCGGATTTTCCAAATTGAGCAGCGTCACTTCGCGCACCGTCGCGGGCAAGAGCGTCAGGACGCGCGGCGGTTGTGTATTGACCTTAAGCGCGGCGCGCAAACTTTCGGTCAGATCGGGTTTGAGCAGCAGTTCGTACCGATCTACCACCGCGCCATTTTCAAAGCTCACACCATAGGCGATGCCATCCGCGGATTTCGCCGAAAAGTCCGAGAAGATGTCGCCTACGGCCCCAGCCAGCGCGGCCTTGCCCACGCTGCCAATCGCGCCCCCGGCGAGCATAAACGAACCGAAGCGCAGCAGCCGCGTCACGCCTTCGCCGGTGATAAACCCGAAGACCTCGCCTGAACGTTCGACCGCCGCGCGTGCCTGCGGCAAGTACGCATTGCTTGCCAACGACGGCGCGTGCCCCAGCCGCGTCTCGATGCACGCACGCATCGCTTCGGGATGATTCGCCAGTAGCCAAACGCTGCCCATCTGGGCCGACAACAACTGCTTCCCATCTCTTCCCCCTTCTATAAACCCATCGGCTGCTGATTTATAAATAACGACTGGCACACCGCTATGCTCGCTCTGCTCGCGCTTTGTAAATTGGCCGAAAGCGCGCCACGCCAATTCCGGCAGGCGTTTTTCAATGACGGATTGCAAAGCAGCTTTGCCGGTATGCGTCTCGGCCACCAACGCCCAGCGCGGTTTGATCTGTTCGCCGTGCACCTCCAACGCCGTCACGGCCACTGCGAATTGCGCGCGCGCCAACAACGTCGCCTCACCACCAAGCGCACCCGCGAATTGGGCCAACCCGCCCAGCTTGCTCGCGTAATTCAACTTGTCCGACAACCCATAGGCAGGCGCAAGCTGCCGCCAGGCATTCGTCGCCGTGAGTTGTTCGAGCACTTGCGGCACATTGTTGACCTCAACGAAGCCGAGCGCGGAGGCGGGCACGTATTGCGCCATCGAGACGCGGCGGACGCGTTGGCTGTAGAACCAGCAGCCCACTGCCGCCAGCACTGCGAGCAATGAACCTAACGCCACGTTCCTACGAGATAAGCTGCTCATCAAAATCTTTCTCAGCCCGTTGTTCTGCTGCCTCTATCATTGCCCATTCAAACGATGAGGCGGCTGATACAACTCAAGCCGCCTCGCGTTTCTTTGCTCACTTGCAATCTTGCCGTCGCGCCTATTTGCTCGCCGCCTTGGTCATCTTCCGCGCTTTTTCCACCAACTGCGCCGCATTCGGCAATTCGGCCAGGCCGCGTTGCACCTGCGGATCGTCGAGGATTTGCATGCGCCGCATCATATCTTGTCCATACGCCGCCATCAGCACTTCTTCGCGGATTTTGCCACGCGCGAAATCGAGCGATTGGTCAACCAACTCTTTGGTCACGCCGGCCTCGGGTGATTTCGCGATGAACTCGGTCATAAATGCCTCGTAGGCTTTCAGCACATCATCGCCAATCGCGAATTCGTTCGGCACGGGCTGATGGTCGAAGTCTACGCCCTCACGTTTGAACTGTTCGAAGCCTTTGACGCGGCCCGCGACCAATTCGCGCACGAACATAAACAGCCCGGATGTCCACAGATTGAATTGCGCTTGCGTGATGGTGGCGCTGGCGACGGTAACATCCGGTTCGATGCCGCCACCGCCGTAAACCGGGCGGCCCAAATCGGTCTTGCGCGTCTCGCGTTTTTCGGCGACGGGCGGGATGACTTCCCCGTTGGCATTGCGGCGGAAGTGGTATTCATAAATCGAACCGTTCGAGTAATCGCGCTGAATCAGCCGCCCGCTCGGCGTGTAATAGCGCGCCGTCGTCAGCGTCAAGCCGCAGCCTTCGGGCAGGTTGAAGATCGTCTGCACCAGACCTTTGCCAAAACTGTTTTCGCCGACGATCAGGGCGCGGTCGTGATCCTGCATCGCGCCCGCCACGATTTCAGAAGCCGAGGCGGTGCCCTCGTCAATCAGGATGGTCAGTGGGAATGCTTCGGGCGCGCCCGATTCGGCGGCGTAATCGCGATTGCGTTCGGTCGCGCGTCCTTCGCGTTCACGTACCGAAACGACCGACTGGCCGCGCTGCAAAAACTTATCGGCCACGCGAATCGCCTGTTCCAGAAAGCCGCCCGGATTGCCGCGCAGATCGAGCACGAGTTGTTGCATGCCCTGTTCTTTCAAACTGGCAATCGCCGCGCCGAGTTCATCGCTGGTCGTCGAATGAAAGCCGCGCGACAAGGCGATGTAACCAATGCCCGATTTCACGATGAAGGTGTTCGAGATCGAAGGCAGATCAACCGCGCCGCGTTCCAGCATCACGACGAGGGGCTTTTCAAGACCGGCGCGTTTGACGGTGATCTTGACCTCTGTGCCCAGTTCGCCGCGCAAATTGTCGCGCACCTGGTCGGAGTTCCATTTCTCGGTGTTCTTGTCATCAATGGCGACAATCAGGTCGCCGTAACGCAACCCGGCGCGCGCGGCGGGCGTGTCCTTGAACGGCTCCATAATGTAAACGCCGCCCAAGCGCTGCTGGATCGAAGAGCCGATGCCGTAATACTGACTGCGCTGATCATTGCGAGTCTCTTCAAACGATTTCTTGTCGTAAAAGTTGGAATGCGGATCGAGCGTGCGCAACATCCCCGCGATGGCCGTGCGTGTGAGCACTTCATAATCGGGTTGCTCAAAGAAGTTCTCGCGAATCAATTCCATGCCCTGCACGTAATGCCGCGTCAGCCGCTCATAGGCGATGCGCTCATCGGTGACGGCCTGAGGTCTGGTTGGCGGCGTGAGCATGGACAGCGCGATGAATAGGCTGACGAGTAACGCGCTGAAAAGCGGACGGGAATACTTAAGGGTCACTGCTTTCTCCTTCTTCACTAAAAGCTGCGCCGGAACTACACGGAAACTGCGCTGAATGCGTGAAGCATTGCGAATCAAGCTCCGGCGCTATGGTAACGACTCAAGAACGATAGTCAAGCAAGCCATCGTTCACGCTGCAAAGCTAGAACGCCGCCGCGCGCGAGTATTGCGCACGGGTTACTTCTTTCCTTGCAACGCTGCTTTCAAGGCTGACAATTCAACGGCGTGGCAGCCAAAGTTTCGCGGCGAATTCCAAGATTTGCGCCCAGGCCAGCAAGCATAAGACGGCGGCCACAAACACCAGCGCGCCTGAAAAGCCGTGCAGGAAGCCTTCAGCCACGGCAGCGCCTTGTGTATGCGCCAGCACGCCCGTGACAGCCACGCGCGCGGCGTTGGTCAACACGGCAATCGGCGGCACGGCCAGCACCAACAAAATACGCCGCCACCACTGCGACTCAAAGAAATAGGCATAGACCACGGCCAGCGTAGCCAACATCATCAACGAGCGAATGCCGCTACAGGCCTCGACGACCTGCAATTTCAACGCGGCCAGTTCAATGATGTTGCCTTCGCGCAAAGCCGGGATGCCGCAGAGTTGAATCACGCGCGTGGCGTAATCCGAGGCCAGCAACTGCAAGCGGAACGCCAGCGGATTGAAAATGATCGAAGGCACGGGCAGCGCCAACAACAACAATCCAATTGGAAAGGCTAAAGCGCGCAACCACGCCCAACCGCCGAAATAGAGCGTCAGCCCCGCCAGCGAAATCACCAATGAAAGCCGCGATGCATAAAGTTCACCGGTTAAAACCCCGGCCAAGTGCAAGGCCACTGCCGCAACAATGGACACGCCGCCCAACCAAAACTGCGGTTTAACCGGCAAGGCAGCGAGCCTGCGCCGTTGCGTCCAGATGGCATAGCCGCCGATGAAGGGGATCAAAAAGCCGTGCGAATAGTTTTCATCCACGCGCCAGTCATCCACCAAACGGCGCAAAACATCGTGATACAACCAAAGCCACACCAGAGCTAACGCCGCACCGCGCACTGCACTTTGTTTGGGCCAGTTTGAATTGGGCCGGTCTGAATTAGGAAGCTGCCAGCGAGTCACGCGCGCAACTTAACAGAATTCTGCGCAAGGCGTAACCGCGCAACGTGGCGCTTGTTTGAAGGGCTGGCGGCATCTGTAACGTTTGCCGCAAACTTCCACTTCGGAGTGCAAGGCGCATTCAACCTAACTTTCCGACGACGACGAACAACTCTCACAAGGCGACCGCAAAAACATATCTACTCAACAGAGTCGCCGCGCTTTGACCACTGCCTGTTCAGGCCAACAGCCCTTCCCTGTTGACAAGTCTTTATGAAAAGTCTTGCCCGCAGTGTCTGCGGTTGTGGCCGAACTTTTTTCTTTTTGATTCAGGCAAGGGTGTGGTAAGGTCGGGATCGTTGAATCCCGTTCCAAGCAGAGTAGGTAGCAAAGGCTCTTTTGACAGATCGGCCGCATGTCTTTCCGGTTGTGCCGATTTCTCAATGACAAAAAATTAGTTAGACCGTTGCGCCAGTGCCTCTGGGCAATGCTTTCGTTTTAACTAATCAGAGCCAGCCCAACACTCCCTCAGTTACCTGCTTTCTTCACAAACCCTTTTTGAAAATCAAAGTCCAGGTGCCCCGGATATTTTCCCGTAGGGATGGTGCCAAAATGTATCCTACACGTATCCGGGTCGGTCGAGCTGTTTACCCCCAGTCCGGTCGAATTTCCCGTTTGTTCGCAGTTTGCTCTTCTTTAGCTCTCCTGCCTGTTCGTCGGAACGCATCCCATTCGACGTTATTGAGGACTACGGTCCTGCTGATTTTAGGCAGCTTGGTCGGCGTAGTGTCTCTACTTGAGCAACGCTTCGCAGTCCAGGCTCAAACACCGCCCGTGCGCGTGGCGCTGATGGTGGCCGCCGCGTCTGCTGGTTTACCGGTGACGCTTGGCGTGCCGCTTGGCGAAGTGGCCGCCGTGACGGACGTGGCGCAGCTTGGCGTGATTGACGCCAATGGTGCGCAAGTTCCGTCACAGATGCGCGTGTTGGCGCGCTGGCGCGGGCTGGCAAACGATACCGCGAAGCCGCTCAAATGGGTCTTGGTGGATTTCAAACCGGCGGCGGCGGGCGTCTTTTACCTGACGCGCGCGCCGCAAACCGTGCCTGCCGCGTCCATCATCACCCGCACTGAAACGGCGGCCAGCATTCGCCTGAAAAGCGCGCAACTCGAAATCGAGTTGCCCAAGCTGGGCAGCGAATTGGTCAAGAGCTTCAAGCAAGGCGGCATCGAACAGTTGCGCGCCGCGCTGACAGCCCAGGCCGAAGTGCCGCGTGCGGTGCTGGTCAATCGCATTGATCCCACCACCAACCAATTTACCGTCAACGATGCCACCGTGTTGCGTGCCGGAGAAAGCGTGCGGTTTGAAAAAACCGACACCTTGCGCTGGGACGCCGACGTGGGCGGCACCCGGTTAGTCATGTGGCAGAATGACTGGGCGGTGAATCATCGCTACCGTATCGAAGAAGGCACGGCACGCGTCGAAGAAGTCACCGTCAATTCGGTGCCAGGCACACAGGATTTGCGGTTGGCCGCGCCCTTACGCTTCCGCCACGCGGCGGGCAGCAAGGTGCGCGACTTAACCGTCGAGACCGAGACCGCCACCATCCGCGATGCGCGCGGACAGGCGCTGCAATTCGCTGCCGCGCTGACAATCAAGCACACGCCGGGCGAAAAGGTCATCGCCACGACGGGACAAAGCTTGCAAACGGCAGCGCTCTCGATTGATAGCGCAGGGATCGAGGAAGCCAATGCCTTGCGTGCAGTCGTGCGCCAGGATGGGCATTTCGTCGTGAATGGCACACGCGTGATGCCGTTGCTGAGCTTCACACTGCGTTATTACGTTTACGCCGACCAACCGTTTGTGCGCGTGCGCTTGCAATTGACCAACACCGGCACTTACGGCTTCGGCGCGGCCAATCTGGGCAAAGGCACTTTTGCGCAACACGCCTTGTTGCGCAGCCTTTCGGCCTTGGTTCCCACAGTGGGAACCGCCAGCGGTGCGGTGCAGGTGCTGACGTCCACCGAGGCGCACGCCCGGCTGGCGCAAAACCAGACGGGCGCGACGCTCAGCGCGGGCAGCGGAACCAACCTGCTCGAAATCTCCGTGCCCGAATTTACCGAGAACTTCCCCAAAGCATTGCTCGGCGATGCGAGCGGCTTGCGCTTCAACGTGCTGCCGAACACGGGCGATGACTATGTGTTCGAGGGCGCGCGGGCCAAGACGACTGATTTCTACCTGGGCCGCAACACGGCACAGGGCCGCACCTTGACCAATTCGCTTGGCGCGAAACTCGATCCGGGTTACCTCGCCAGCACGGGCGCAGTGCGTCCGGCGCTGGTCGAGAAACGCAACTGGACGAGCGTTTACAGCACCAATCCCGAATTGGGACAGGCCGGCAACCGTTATGAACAATTGATGGCCAGCGCATATGACCTGGCCGCGTGCAATGCCAGCAAACCGCAGTCTATTTTTGAATACCGGCAGAGCATGGAGTTTGGCGAAAATTTAGGGTGGCGTAACTTCGGCGATCTGGGCTGGGGCGATGGTTATTCAAACCTGCACTACGATCTGCCATTCAACTTGCTGCGCGAATACGTGCGCACGGGCGATGCCCGTGCGTTCCAACTCGGCAGCGAACTGGCGCGTTACCGGGCCGATTGGGGCCATTACCACGGCGACGATTACCTCGACGCCGAAGGCAATAACAATGTCCGGGGCATGGCCTTTTACGAAAAGGGCGATCACGGCAGCTTCCTGGAACCCAAACCCAGCCACAACTGGATCGAAGGCATGTGGTTGTATTGGGCGCTGACCGGCGACGAGAGCGTGCGCGAATCGGCGTTGTCAGGCAGTGAAGCCGTGCAACGCATGAATCTCACCTTTGATAATGCGTTGAGTTGGAATGAACCGCGCTGGCTGGGCTGGCCGACCTTGGCCCTGATGGCGGCGTGGCGCTACACCGGCGACATGCGTTATCTGAGCAAGGCGCGCGACAATTGCTACCTCTTTGCCCAGACCGAAGAATCCTTCGGGCGCAAAGGCTTTTACATCTCGCAAACGGTGGATTGGGCGGTCAAGGCTGTGCAGCCCTGGGCGTGGACGGGCTATGCGCAAGAAGGCGTCATCGAATTTTGGCGCGAGACAAACGATCAGCGCATCGCCTCGTATCTAGTGCGCGTGGCGGATTGGTACGTCGGCAAAGGCATGACCAATCCACCCTTGCAAGGCGGACGCACGCTGGCCGATAGCACCTATTTGCCGCTAGCGACCAGTTACAACTGGACGCCGAACGCCGTGGCCGATGATTTAACGCAGCAATTGGGCGGCATGGGATTGCAGGTCGTAGTGGCGGGCGCGCGCATTTCGGGCCGCCAGGATTTGTGGGACAAGGCGCGGCTCTTGTTCCGCGACACTGCGTTTTACCGCGACATCCCCAGCGGTACGAGCGTGCCACCCAGCTTCCGCGCGACGATCAGTTTCCGTTCCGCGCAATTCACCGGTTCTTCAACCAAGGCGTATGGGCAAACGGCGCTGACGATCAACGACTTCCTGCCGGAATTGCTGAACGCCGTCGTCCTGCCGCGCACGCCGGTGGTCTTGCCGCCCCCACAGCCCAGTCCCTCGCCGACTCCTCCTGGCGGCGGGGGCGCTACTCCTACTCCTACTCCTAGCTCGAATGGGATTCCGCCGGAACTCCCCGCGCCGAATACCTCGGGGCTGATCAATGCGGCCTTCAAACGACCCGCCAGCGCTTCCAGTGTGCGCGGCGTCACGGGCGTCACAGGCGATGCGCCGTCGGCGAATGATGGTGTGATTCGCACGGCGACCCTCACCTCGGCGTGGCACTCGGCGTTGAACAGCGGGCAGCTTGAATGGTGGCAGGTGGATTTGGGCGCGGCCTTGCGCCTGCAAGCCATCGAGATCACCTTCCGACCCGACAAAGACGAACCGACTTGCCGCCGCAATTTTGTCGTCTTGGGTTCAAACGACGCCAGCTTCGCCACCTCGGTCGCGCTGACCGGACGCGGCGAAACGGCGGTGCCCTTCGGTCAGAAGTGGGCCGTTGGCATTGGCGATGCGACCAAGTATCGCTACCTCCGCATTCGCAAAACGCGGGCGGATGACACCGACGCCGCAGGGCAGGCCTTTTTCAATCTGACCGAAGTCAAAGTCTTTGCCGTGCCGGTGCCGCCGCTGGCGACAGCCTTTCCTAACACGGCAACGCTGACGAATGTGGCGTTGAACAAACCCGCCACCGCATCAAGCGTGCAAACCTGGTCGGACGTGACAGGCGACCCGGCGTCAGGCAATGACGGGCGAACGATGGCGAACAACCTGGTCTCGCTCTGGCATTCCAAGTCGAACACCAATCAGCCCGAATGGTGGCAAACCGATTTGGGCACGGCCTATCGCGTGCTGGGCATTGAGATTCTCTACCGCCCGGATTCGGATCAACCCAATTGTCGGCGCAACTTCATCGTGCTGGGTTCCAACACGCCTGAGTTCGACAACCCGGTTGTGCTGGGCATGCGCGAAGGCGACGCCGTGCCGCTCAATCAACCCTGGCGCGCCGGCGTCGCTGACACCGGTGCATACCGTTACGTGCGTGTGCAAAAGACCGATTGGAATGACCGCGATTCCAGCGGGGATTACTATTTCAACCTGACTGAGCTGCGATTGTTTGCCGATACGAATGCGCTGCGTCCGTTGGCGCTCAGCGAATTGACGCCGAAGCGGCTGTTGATCGGGCAAAGCTTGAGCTTCCTGCTCAAGAAAACCGATGATCAAAACCGCCCGGTCACGCTGGCCGCCACCGGCTTGCCCGAAGGTTCCAGCTTCGATGCGGCGCGCGGTTTGTTCACCTTCACGCCCAACACGACGCAGGCAGGCAAACTGTTTGCGCCGCTGTTCGCGGCGTCGGGCGCGCAAATCCGCACGGCCAAACAAGAGATCGTGGTGACGCTGGACGGCGCGCCCAATGTCGTGCTGACCGCACCGACGGCGGGCACGCAATTGCTCGCCGGGCAATACGCCACGATTTCCTGGGCGACCGACCCCGGAGCACGCGTCAATAAATTCCAGGTGCGCATGTCGGTGGATGGCGGCGTGCTTTACAACATGCTGCTGGCCGAAGTGCCAGGCAACGTCGGGCAATATCGTTGGCTCATCCCCGCGAATTTCCCCAGCAGTGCTTTCGTGCGCTTTATGGTGACGGCCACCGACGCCACCAATCGGGTCGGGTTGGATTATTCCAAGCAAGACTTCCGCGTGAGCACGACACCTTGATTCCAGTTTGAGTTTCTAACCCGATACACCTGGTATCGCGTTAGCCCCTGCACCACTCCAAAAGACGCAACCGGATTGTATTCGCAACGCTTGAGTTACCTAGCCAATACCTTCCAGTAAAAAATTACTGGACATTGGCGAAAACAGGCGGCTCAAACCCATGTATTTGGCGGCCTTTTTCGCAAAAGTTGCTAAGGTACCCGAATCCGTGGCGGTGAAGTACTGCGCCGCGCACTTTGCGCACCGGGCGTTCCTGAGTAGGCTGTCTTTTGACTACCTAACCTGATGTGCAACTCTTTTTGAGGTGCTGACCCACTGGTGGACTATCTGTAGAATGGTTGATGACGAATCAAACCGCGACAGAGAGGAGCCACCAATGGATCGCGACACTTTTATCATCACGGTTTATTGTTTGCTAGTCACGCACTACCGGGCGCTTACCAGCACGCAAGCACTTCGCCACGGCGGCTTTACGCCCGAATTAACCGACGAAGAGGTGATCACAATGGAAGTCTGCGGCGAATACTGGAAGCTCAACGCCGATGCTGACCTCTATAACTACTTCCGGAGTCATTATCGGCATTTCTTTCCCAAGCTGCGCGACCGCACGTTGTTTGTGCGCCAAGCCGCCAACCTCTGGCAACTCAAGGCGCACCTGCAACAACGCTTGGTCGCGTTGAGCGGGCAGGCCACTGATCCAGTACAAGCGATTGACACCTTGCCCCTGCCGGTCTGCACTTATACGCGCGCGCCGCGTGACCGCTGCTTGCGGGGGCAGGCCGATTACGGTCATTGTGCCGCCAAGAAACTGGACTACTACGGTTTCAAGTTGGGTCTGCGCGTAACGCGCTGCGGCCTGATGACTTACACCCCGCGGCTGCCGGCCCGCGCCCACGATGTCAATCATACAGGCGCTTTGCTAGCGGGCTATCACGGTCTGGTGCCTGCCGATAAAGGCTTTTGGGACCCTTTTCGGCAAAGTTTGTATGCGCAACGGCAGGGCATTCAGCTCATTGTTCCGGCGCGCAAGAATATGACGGAGACGCAACCGCCGCGCTTGCTCAAAGCCTGCGCGCACTGGCGTAAAATCGTCGAGACCGTGGGCTCGCAGTTGACCGAACGATTCGGTGTCGCTCGCATTCGGGCACGCGACCTGTGGCATTACCAACATCGCTTGATTCGCAAGATTCTCGCGCATACGGTTGCCGCCTTTCTCAACCTGCAACTCGGTCGTCCCCCGCTTGAGTTGGACAGCTTGGTGGCGACTTGATCTCAAAAGAGTTGCACATCAGGTAGCATGGCTATTTTCTAAGGTGGGATTCCTGTGTTGCGTAGGATTGCATTGCCCCGTAAGTGCCCTATTGACAATCGCGGTTCCATCGCTAAAATTCGGGGCGTTGATAACTTTTGTTACGGGCCGTTAGCTCAGTTGGTAGAGCAGCAGACTCTTAATCTGCGGGTCGGTGGTTCGAGCCCACCACGGCTCATTTTACGTTGCAAAAGTAAGCGGGCAATCTGGTGATTGCCCGCTTACTTTTGGGGAAGCTTCTCGTCAATTGGCCGCTTCAGCCACTCCGAGAATAGCCGCAGTTCAACAAATGCGCGGCAATTGTTCGCCGACCAGCAAGTCAACGATGCGTCCGCCGCCAAAGCCGGTATTGAGCATCACCACGCCTGCCGGGGCTTCTACAACTTCGCCCACAATTGCGGCTTGTTGACCAGCGGGATGCGCGCGCATAGCCGCAACCAGCGGCTCGGCGAATGCGGCGGGAACGAGGGCGACGAGTTTGCCTTCGTTAGCTAAGTAAAGTGGATCAAGGCCGAGAATCTCGCAGGCACCGCGCACCTCTTCGCGCAGCGGCAGCGCGTTTTCATGCAAGCGTATCGCGACGCGCGAGGCTTGCGCGAATTCGTTGAGCACGGTCGCCAAGCCGCCGCGCGTGGCGTCGCGCAAACAATGAATATCCGGACAAACTGACAGCATCGTTGCCACCAGATCAGCCAGCGGCTGGCAATCTGTCTCGACCTCCGTTTCGAGCGCCAGTTCATTGCGCGCCAGCAGGATTGCGCAGCCGTGGTCGCCGAGATAACCATTGACGATCACCTGGTCGCCGGCGCGCGCGCGTGAGGCCGAGATGTTCACGCCTGTGGGTACAACGCCGAGGCCTGCGGTGTTGATAAACAGCTTGTCGGCAGCGCCGCGTTCAACCACTTTGGTGTCGCCAGTGACGATTGAGACGCCCGCCAGATCAGCCGCCGCGCGCATGCTTTGGGTAACACGGCGCAGCGTTTCAACCGGCAAGCCTTCTTCCAGCACCAGCCCGCAGGAAAGATAAAGTGGACGCGCACCGCTCATGGCCAGATCGTTGACCGTGCCGTTGACGGCGAGTTGGCCGATGTCTCCGCCGGGAAAAAAGAGCGGATGCACGACGAAGGTGTCGGTCGTAAACGCCAGCCGGTCGCCGCCGCGCGCCAGTTCATGCAAGCCGATGACGGCTTGATCTTCGAGCGGCGCGAGCAAGGGGTTATTGAACGCGCCCAGAATCACGTCCTGAATCAGATCGCGCATCGCCTTGCCGCCGCTGCCGTGCGCCAGCGTGATCGTGGTGTCACGCACTTTGCCGCGCCCGCGCTGCATGTCTTCCAGCGGAGTGTTACAGACGAACGGTGCACTCATACGGCGGCCCTCCGTTCCAACTCCGGTGCATTCCCGCGCAGGCCTGAAATATCAATCCGCCCGAAGTTGTAATACGCAGCGCAGGCGCCTTCAGAAGACACCATCAGCGCGCCCAGCGGCGTTTCGGGCGTGCAGGCCGTGCCGAAGACTTTGCATTCGTGCGGCTTGATGACGCCTTTGAGCACTTCGCCGCATTGGCAGGCTTTCGGATCGGCGATCTTCAGGTTCGGCACGCTGAATTTCCGTTCGGCATCAAATTCGGCAAAGGCGGCACGGATGCGCACGCCCGAATGATCTATCGAACCGAGGCCGCGCCATTCAAAGAATTCGCGCAACTCAAAGACTTCTTGAAGCGCCGCCAGCGCTGCGCGATTGCCTGTTGCGGGCACGACGCGCGCGTACTGGTTTTCGACTTGGGAACGCCCTTCGGCCAGTTGCTTGAGCACCATCCAGAGCGATTGGAGCAAGTCGAGCGGCTCAAAACCGGCAATGACAATCGGCTTGTGGTAATGCCCGGCGATGAATTCATAGGGCTGTGTGCCAATGACCAGACTGACGTGGCCGGGGCCTAGAAAGCCGTCCAGATGCAGGTCGGGCGAATCGAGGATCGCTTTGATCGTCGGGATGATCGTGATGTGATTGCAGAAGAGCGAGAAGTTGCGCACGCCCGCGCGCCGCGCCGCCAGCAAGGTCATGGCCGTGCTGGGCATCGTCGTTTCAAAACCGAGACCGAAAAAGATCACTTCGCGTTGGGGGTTTTCGCGCGCCAGTTTCAGCGCATCCAGCGGCGAATAAACCATGCGCACATCCGCGCCGTTGGCTTTGGCCTGCAACAAACTTTGTTTCGAGCCGGGCACGCGCAGCGCATCGCCAAAGGTCGTGAAGATCACGCCGGGCTGTTCGGCCAGCGACAAACAATCATCCACGCGGCCCATCGGCAACACGCACACCGGACAGCCCGGCCCGTGCACGAATTCCACCGCAGGCGGCAGCATCTGTTTCAACCCGTAGCGGAAGATCGCGTGCGTGTGCCCGCCGCAAACTTCCATGATTTGCAGCGGTCTTGGCAGCGCGCGCGCCCTTTCGATGCGCCCGACCAATTGCTCAATCTCTTTGAGCAAGACCTGCGCTTTAACCGGATCGCGGAACTCGTCAATGAATTTCATAGTTCCCTTTCCTGTCAATTCGTCTCTTTGTTTACCGGCCTCGTTGATCGGCCAGCAAGGTATGCACCAAATCCCAGAGGATGTGATAAAGCGCGACGTGGCACTCTTGCACCCGATGAATGCTGTCGCTTTCGACGACTAAGCAATGGTCTAGGCCAGCGCTTGTCTTCATTCGACCGCCGTCGCCGCCCGCCAGTCCGACGGTCACAAGTCCTAGCTCTTTGGCTTTGGCAAAGGCCGTGAGCAGGTTGTCGGAATTGCCGCTGGTTGAAATGCCAATGAGCGCATCACCCGCCCGCGCCTGGGCGATCAGTTGCCGCACGAAAATGTGCGCGAAGCCGATATCATTGCCCACCGCCGTCAGCATCGCGGTGTCGGCCACCAGATTGACGGCGGCCAGCGCGGGCCGCCCGGTTGTCACCGGATGCAAAAACTCAACGGCGATATGCGCGGCGTCGCAGCTAGACCCGCCGTTGCCGATGGTAAACAGCTTCCCGCCCTGTTCATAAACCGCCGCGAGGGCGCGCGCGACGGCAACAACCTGCGCGGCATTGGCTTCAAAAAATTGCTGCTTCACCGCCATGCTGTGCCCGGCTTTTTGCCGCACGGATTCGAGCAAGGCGTCATCCATCCGCGCGGCGTTCTGGCGCGCGCCGTGCAGAAATGGATAGAGGGATTGCAGCACGGAATTCTCAGACATATTGCACAACACGGCGGCACAGTTTGGTGGGCTTGTCAAAAGCAGAGCCTATTCATTCTCGGCAAGTGTTCGACAAGCTGCCAGCTTGTCGAAGTCCCGGCTAACGAACCATTGGCTTGACTGCGCCGCCCGCGACAAGCTGGCAGCCTGTCGGACAGTCCGGCAGCCTGAATAGCACGAGAATGAATAGACCCTAGTCAAAAGCGACTCTCAATGTCACCAAGTCGCTCTCGCTCCTTGTACCGCATCAAGTTCAACAGAAGCGCCGAGCGCCTCCATTTCAGCCTGCATCTCGCCTAACTCTTGCAGCAGTTGCAGCGTGGCGAGCGCTTCCTTTTCGTCCACCTTGCTCATGGCAAAGCCGACGTGAATCAGCACATAATCGCCGACGCCAAGCGTCTGGCGATCCAGCAATCCGATGTTGACATTGCGCCGCACGCCGCCGACCTCGACCTTGGCGAGTTGCTGTTCTTCGTCAACGATGGCGACGACTTTGCCGGGGATTGCCAGACACATAAAATCAAATCCTCCTGATACAGTACCGCGCGCGTAAGCAAGCGGTTGGCTTCGCAAAGCGCCGCTTGCTTACGCGCGCGGTACCGTCCCGAACTGGGCATTGGCGATGGCCGCCTGCCCCAACGATATGCCGCCATCATTCGCCGGCACGCGGTGGTGCGTAAACACCTCGAAGCCGTCCGCAACGAGCATCTGGCAGACGCGCTCCAGCAAGAACATATTCTGAAAGACGCCGCCCGAAAGCGCGATGCGATTAAAGCGTCGCTGCGCGCGCGTCTGGCGCGCCACCTCGACAATCAAGTGCGCGACCGCCAGATGAAACTTGGCGGAGACTTCGCTCGATGGGCGTCCATTGAGCAAATCATCCACCGCGTGTTGGATGACTGCTTCAGCCTTGATCGTGCCGTCATCCATCAATTCAAATTCATAGCCTTGCGTCACGCCGCGATCCGCCAGCGTTTCCAATTCAATCGCGGCCTGCCCTTCATACGTCACCGTGTTGCGCAGACCCAACAGGCTCGCCAGCGCATCGAAGAGCCGCCCCATGCTGGACGTTTCGGGGCTGTTCACGCCGGTCGCGATCATGCGTTGCAACGTCGTCCAGGCGCGCCGGTCGAGTTGCCGCACGAAGGGCAGATCGAGGTTCAAAAACGTAGCGCCCAAGGCGCGCTGCAAATACACCGCCGCCATGCGCCAGGGTTCGCGAATCGCTTGGGCGCCGCCGGGCATGGGGATGTACGCGAGATGCGCAAGGCGTTCCGCCTGGGCAAAATCGGCGACGAAAAATTCGCCGCCCCACAATTTTCCATCCGAACCAAAACCCAAGCCGTCCATTGCCACGCCGATGACTTCGCCTGCGACCTGATTGTCGGCCAGGCAACTGGCGATGTGCGCGTGGTGATGCTGGACGCCGATTTTGCGAACGTCGTCAGCCAACGCCTGGGCGTATTTGGTCGAGAGGTATTCGGGATGCAAATCGTAGGCGACGACGGTTGGCCGCAGATCGAAAAGCCGTTTGAAGTGTTCGATGCCTTCCGTAAACGAACGCAGCGTCTCGGCGTTTTCCAGGTCGCCGATGTGATGGCTGATGAAGGCGTGCTGATCGCGCGCGAGGCAGAAGGTGTTTTTCAACTCCGCGCCGCAGGCGAGAATTTGCTGTTTGAACTTGAACGCGGTTTTGAGCGGCGCGGGCGCATAACCACGCGCGCGGCGCAGAATCATCTCTTGGCCCGCAACCACGCGCGCCACCGAATCATCGGTGCGCATAAAAATGCGGCGGTTGTGCCGCAGAAAGTAATCCGCGATTTCGCATAAGCACTGCATCGCATCGGCGTCTTCGTAAGAGATCGGTTCGTCCGAAACATTGCCGCTGGTCATCACCAGCGGATGTTCGAGTCCTTCCAACAGCAAATGGTGCAGCGGCGTGTACGGCAACATAAATCCCAACGCGCGCACGCCGGGCGCAATGGCGGTGGGCAAAGCCGCTTCGGGCCTTCTTTCCAGCAGCACAATCGGGCGGCGTTCAGACGACAGCAACTGCTCTTCGGCGGCAGAGACAAGGCAAAACTGCCTGACGACAGCCACGGATGCCGCCATCAGCGCAAACGGTTTTTCTTCGCGGTATTTTCTTTGCCGCAAACGCGCGACGGCTGCGGCGTTGCGCGCCGCGCAGGCCAGATGAAAGCCGCCCAGCCCTTTGATCGCGACAATCTCACCCTCAGCCAGCAGTTGGCGCGTGCGGCTGACGGCCTCTTCCGCGTTCGCACGTTCGTGCCCGTGTGCATCCGTCAGGAACAACTGCGGCCCGCAATCCGGGCAAGCGATCGGTTCGGCGTGAAAGCGGCGGTCGAGCGGGTTTTCGTATTCGGCGCGGCAAGCGGGGCACATTTCAAAATCGCGCATCGTGGTCTGGGCGCGGTCATACGGGATGCCTTCGATGATCGTGAAACGCGGGCCGCAGTTGGTGCAGTTGATGAAAGGATAGCGATAGCGCCGGTCGCGCGGATCGAACAATTCGCGCCGGCAATCCGGGCAAGTGGCGCTGTCGGCGGAAATGGGCGTGAACTTTGCGCCCTCAGGAGCGCTGGCGACAATGCGAAAGTCGCGGAAGTCGGCGGGTGTCAGATTGTCATTGCGCTCGACTGCTTCGATGTGGGAAAGCGGCGGCGGGTGAAGCCGAATATCACAGACGAATTCTTCGATGGCGCAGGGTTCGCCTTGGACTTCGATAACGACGCCGGTTGGATTGTTGAAGACCCGGCCTGTGAGCGCACGCCGCTGGGCGAGCGTGTAAACATAAGGGCGAAAGCCCACGCCCTGTACGATACCGCGCACCAGAATTTGCGTTCGTGTCGCCATTTAGATAATTACGGCTAGCGGCTGGCGGCTTTACTGGGAATGCTAAATTCTTCAGCAATCCGCCCGCCGCTCTCCGCCCGCCGCGCTTGTAGAAACTGAAGCCAGGCGTCCATCCCCTGCCCCGTTTTCGCGGACACTTCAAGCACGTGCATGCCCGGCCTGACCGCTTGAATGCTGCGCTGCGCCGCCGCCAGGTCGAACTCGACGGCAGCGGCCAAATCCATTTTGGTGATGATCGCCAGATCCGCCGTGTTGAAAATGGTGGGATATTTGAGCGGCTTGTCCTCGCCTTCGGTGACAGACATCAGCACCAAACGCAATTCTTCGCCCAGGTCATAACTGGACGGACAGACCAGGTTGCCGACGTTTTCGATAAACAAAAAATCGAGTTCGGCCAGGTTCCAACCTTCCAGTGCGCGTTCAACCATCGCGGCTTCCAGGTGGCAAATGGTGCCGGTGGTGATCTGTCTGACCGGGGCGGCGGTGCGCGCCAGCCGCGCGGCATCGTTATCGGTGGCCAGGTCGCCCACGAGCGCCGCGACGCGGCAATGCGGTTGCAACGCGGCCAGCGTTTTTTCCAGAAACATGGTCTTGCCCGTGCCGGGACTAGACACCAAGCTGACCGCGAACACGCCCGCCGCGCGGAACCGCCCGCGCAAGCTGCGCGCCAGCACGTCGTTGTGTTTCAGCACATTCTCTCTGACGGTGACCAAACGCGGCGTGCTCATCATTCAATCTCCAGCGCAACGACTTCGAGTTCTTTCCCGCACCGCACTTCGGGCGTGGCGGTGTCACAAATGGGGCAACAGAAGTATTGGATCGAAGCGAGTGGGCGTTCCGCCCGGCAAACGTTGCAATAAACCACGACCGGCATCTCTTCGACCACCAAGCGCGAACCGGCGAGCGGCGTGCCCTCGCAGGCTACGTCATAAGAAAACAGCAGCGCCTCTTTCACCACGCCTGAAAGAGGCCCCAGCTTAAGATGAATCGCCTTGACCCGGACGCCACCGTGCCGCGCGGCTTCTTCCGCCGCCATTTCGACCATGCTCACCGCGATAGACAATTCGTGCATGGCTTGTCCGTTGTTGTAACTGGGAGCGCTGATAGGGCACGGCCTACAGCGTTTCGTTATGTTTGATTCGCACACACCCTCTTACATCGTAGTGATACGAATGTACCGCTTTATGTCAGGGAGATTGGCGATCAACCCGGCCCCGACCATAGCCAACGCGGAACCGCCAATAATCTTTAAGAGCAGGTGTTTTGATTTTTTCTTACGGCCAAAGCCAAACGGAAAACCATTACGGTAATGTTTCATGATTGCTGATCTCCTTTCAATTTCAGGCAAGCTGTCAATTAGAGCGGTTTTCACTACGGTGTATGGGAAAACCGCGCAGCGGGACAGTACCGCGCGCGTGAGCAAGCGGCGCTTTGGCAATTCAGCCGAGGGGGCAAGCTTGACGCGCCGCTTGCTCACGCGCGCGGTACTGTCCCAACGTCAACTGACTCCCGTAAACGCAACTGCAAACCGCTCTAATCGCGGGGGCGACTTTTATGCTTGCTCTTTGCGTGCCAGAAGATCGAAGGTGAACTTCAACTCATCCTTAATCTTGAGCGCTCCTCCCGCGACAGAAACCAGCTTAATCTTGTAATCGGTCTGCTTGAGGGCGAAGTCACCTTGCGCGCGCAACGTGTCGCCGTCCAGCGCGAATTGCGCGGCAATCCATAACCCACTCTGTCTGATGCCGTGCAAGGTCAAGTCACCGATGACGCGGGCCTTGTAGCGACCTTCGACGATGCGCGTGACAGTAATTTGTGTGCTTTGGAAAATGATTTCAGGATAGCGGGTGATTTCGAGCACATCATTGAACATCGCTTGCTCGATCTCGCGCCGATCCTTTTCTTTCACTTCGTCCAGCAGCGCAAACGAAGCGGTCTTGATCTCTAACCGCATTGCAGCATCACTTAGGGTGCCGGGCGCGAACTGCACTTCACCATTAAAATCGCGAATGCTGATGAGCGGGTTGTGTCCGAAGCTTGCCAGTAACCCCGAAGCAAAGGCTTGTACAGTAAAGCGGCTTTGCCCCGCCTCTAATTTGTAGCGCACGCTTGCTGTTTCGTGGTTGTGCATGACGTATGAGTAGTTCGCGGGTTTACCGGCTGCCACCATACATGCTTGACGGTCCCGACATTCAAAGCTCCCACGCAACACAGCGCCAGCACAAGTCTGGCTTTTAGATCGGTTTTCGGTGTACGGGAAAACCGCGCAACGGGACGGTACCGCGCGCGTCAGCAAGCGGCAGGTTGGCAGTTCAGCCACTGGAGCAAGCTTCACGACTCCGCTTGCTCACGCGCGCGGTACCGTCCCAACGTCAACTGACTGCCGTAAACGCAATTGCAAACCGCCCTAGAATTTGACTCCCGCCAGGTCGAACCTGAAGTGTAATTCGTCCTCAAGTTTGAGCGTGCCGCCCGCCACCGATACCGGTTTGAATTTGTAATCACTTTGTCTGAGCTTGAATTCACCCTGGGCGCGCAGCCGGCCTTCATCCATGGTGACTTGCGCGTTGATCCAGGGAGCGGTGGACGTAATGCCATGCATGGTCAGATCACCGACGATGCGCGCTTTGTAACGACCCGGCAGCGTGCGCATGATCCAAATATCAGTGCTCTGGAAAATGATGTCAGGATAACGGGACGCTTCGAGCAAGTCATTGAGCATAATGCGCTCGATATCGCGCAAGGTTTTCTCATCTGACGGGCGGGGGACGGTGTTCGATCTCGTTTTGATCACCAGTTCGAGCACGCTCAGCCAACGCGCTTTGATGGTCATCCGCAACGACGCCTGATCGAGGGCGCCAGGCGCAAATTGCACTTCGCCCACGAAATTTTCGATGCCGATAATCGGATTATGCCCAAACCCGGCCAGCAGTCCGGTGGCGAAGGCTTGCACGGTAAACATGCTTTGGCTGGGATCCAGCCGGTATTGAATAACAGAAGTTTCTTGCTCAATCATCATAACGCTATGCGCTGGGTAAAACGTTTGGAGCATAGACGAGACACCTAAGATTTTCCGGATGGACAAGGCTCATCTCTGCACCGCCGCCGACATCCCTGAAAACCCAGCCCCGCCTGTCTATACCTGGAATTCTTGCCTTAGCGGTTACATGGATCGTGATTACATAGATCGCAACCGCATATACCGCTCGATGTCTGGCCCCACGCCGGTCAAGTCAGATAGCAAATTGCCTTGCTGCAAATCGGGCAGCAGGGCCGACACGGTACTGGTCAAGGTGTTGCGCACCGACGAATTGGTCAGCACCAGTCCCGCGCCCAGCACCATCAGCGCGACGCCTCCCATCAGGTAAATCACGTCTTTGTTGTCTGCTGAACCGTTGTTATTCCCGTTGTGTTCCATTGCTGCTCTCCTTTTCTCAAACAGTAGTTAAGGCCGCGGCAGTAGTTAAGGCCGCAACGCTCTCGCGCTGCTCATTGAGAAGCCGATTGACAAGTGTTTCGATCAGCGGCACGGCCTCGCGCACCGCCGCCGCGACCGGCGCGCTCAACCCCAGCAAACCCTCTTCCGGCCCCAGCGTTTCGGGTTCGCAACCGACCAGCAGGATTTGGTTGAACTGCGCGCCCAGGGCGCGGGCCATTTGCAACACCTTCAGCGGGTTCATGCCGTGCGGGTCAACCAGCAACGCAGGCCCCGCCGTTTGCGCCGCCGTTTCAAGTTCCGCGAGGTCAGGCTCGATCACGTAAAGCGTGCCCGGCCGACCGCCGCGCTGGGTGGCGTCCACAAAGATGGTCGTGTCGTAACCCTCTAGCAGCGCATAGGCCAAATCGAATCCGCGAATGCCGAAATCCTCCATGCGCACTTCCGCAGGCCAGGTGCGCGCGGCCAAGCGTTTCGCCACTTCGACACCGAAACCGTCGTCGCCGAGAAAGATATTGCCAATGCAGGCAATCAAAATGCACGGACGTGTCATGCGGGGCTGCCTTCTCCGCGGCCCGCCAGTTCTTTGGGCGACAACGGCTCGACCTCTTCGGGGACAAAGAAGAAGCGATGTCCGGGCTGTCTGAGCAAGCCCAAGTCTTTGCCCGGATCGTCGTCGAGCACGACCGCCAGATGGATGGTGTTCTCGTAATCCTGCTCGATGTTTTCAATCGTCGCCGTCTTCCCGGCCAGCGCCAGATCGAAGATGTCGCCACCCGCGCGCGGGCGCAGCAAAACGCGGTCGCCCTTTTTAAGCTCGATGCCACGCACGCTGACGCCGTCGAGCGGCGTTTTGTCTTCGAGCAGATGCCATTCCCATTCATTCATCAGCTTCAACCTCGGACTTGCGCAAAACGCGAGCGTGGTTGCCACAGAGGCACGGAGTCACAGAGCTTTTTATAGTTTTGTTGGCGTTCTCGGTCTTCCTCCGTGTCTCTGTGCCTCTGTGGCAAAGCTTTGCGTAAGTCCTAAACCTTAAAGAGCGTCCAGCGCGCGCGGACTGCGCAAGACCCCGTGCATTTTCAGCAATTGTTCGGGCGGTAGCGTTTCAGCGTATTCCAGCATTTGGCGGGCGCGTTCGTCGGCGCCGCGTATCTCGCGCTTTTCTTCCTCCGTCAGAGTCAGAATTCGTAACAGCAAAATCTCGTCAATCTCCGTTCCGTCAAAAAGATCGCCCGCGCTTTCGGGCGCAATCTGCGGATAGTCGTAAAGAATGATCGGCGACGCGAGCATCAGATTGCGTCCTCCCTCCTCTCCTGCCGGCACAGGTCCTGCCGGCACAGGTCCTGCCAGCACCGGCCATGCGCCAATGTTTTGGCAAGCGGCGGCGGCTTCCCGCAACTCTTCGGGCGGATCGAGCAGCGAGACAAACTCGCTGCCAGCCACCGCCAGAATCGTGTGGGTCGAAACAAACGATCCCAGCAAAGCTTCTTCGCGGGTTGTTATTGCGTCGTTTTCAAACGACGTCTGATTCGAAATCTTTACCGTGAGCTTGAATAGGCGGCCTGGCGCACGCGGCGAGCCGCAATCCACAGCCTGCATTTCCAACGCGCCGGCCAGCGCGGCCTGGCGGTAAACGACCTCGCCAACTGCCGCGCGTTCGCCTGCCTCCTCCGGCAGCGCTGAAAAGGAAAACGGCACACGTTGCGGCGCATTGAGCAACTGGCTCAGTGGCAAACCCGGCGCGTTCACCTCGCGCTCGACGGCTTCCTGCCAACTCGTCCCCGTTGCCGTGCGTTCGCGCAGATGCAGAAACCGCACTTTCACATCAAGGGTGGCGCTGGGACTGCCCAACACCAGACATTCCGTTTGCATCTGCCAGCGTTCCGTCCCCGGCGCTTGCGCGGCGCTGTATGACGGCGGCACAAGGACGCCAAAGTTGAAACGCCGCTGGTTTTTCACGGCGGACGGGCGATAGGGATAGAGCAGATAGCCCTCATAAAGCACCGCGTTGGCGATCTTTTCGACCGGCTCCAAATTCATCGTTCTTTGCCCTCGCCGCTTGGCTCAACCAACAACAGGCGTTCAATCGCTTGTTCCCACGTCGGAATGGCGTGCCGCATTTTGAATTGATGCAGCCGGTCAAACACGTCGCGCCGCAACCGCAACCAAGCGCTGTTGGGATAGTAAAGCTCCATCATGTCCCGCCAGACTTTGACGGGCAGCCGATAGCGCGTCTCTTTGCTCCACGAAATCTGCGTGACCTGCAACGCGCCGTCGGGTGCGGCATAAAAGATCGTCCCGCTGAATTGCAAGACCAGCGGAATCTCGCCTGTTTCCAGCCCCGCGAAATACTTCGTCGCCGCCACGTTGAAATCGAAACTGCAAGGCACCGGCAAATCCACCACGACGCTACCAGTGAAAGACGGCACTGAGATGTTCGCGTGCGTCCACAGCAGCGTGCGCAGCGTCTGGCTCCAACGCGACGGCTCACCAAACAGATCAAGCAGTTGCGCCTGCTCAGTCACGCTGTAACGGCGGCGCGTCGGTTCGAGCTGAATCTGGCAACGCAACGCGACCGTGTGGATCGGCTCTTCCACGTCAGCGTTGGCAACGCCGAGCCGGAAATTCAATAAGGGCGCGACCGCATAAGCGACGGCTTCGGCCTCATACACCTGAAAATTCAAATCAGGCACGGGCGGCCTCTTTGACGACGATGGCGCGCGCCCGCAAGCCGGCAAAGAATTGCTCGATCTCGGCCCAGACCTCCGCGCCGCCCGACAAACCGCGCCAACGCGCGCGCAGCAGGCCCGTCAGCCGGTAACACTCATCAATCGGGACCAGCAGATATTCCGCCTTGCCGGTGGTGTTGGCGCGGCCCAGACGATTCACGAGCAGCGCCTCGACATCCGGCGTCAATCCGCGCAACACCGGGTTTTGCCTCACAATTTCTTCCCAGGCTTCCAACGCGAGCAGCGATTCCGTCGCGCCCGCCGGACTCGGATAAAGCGCGACGACCCGGCCCGCCGTACTGCTGTGAAAAAAGAAGGCCATGTTGATCGGGATCAACAGACTCTCCCATTGCGCCTCGCTCAACTGAAAGTCAGGCAGCGCGCGAATGCGCTGCGGCACGCGCCGGTACTTCCCCGCTGGCCCGCTAAACAGCAGCGCGCACGCTCCACAGGCGCAGAGCAGTTTGCGGCTCGCCGGTTCGATCAGGTGTTGATGATCAACCGCGAGTTCCGCGCCGCACAGTTCGCAACGCTCGACCGGGGCGCGTGCCGGAATGAAGCGGCGCAGCGTAGCGAAGGCTTTGTTTTGCTCTGGCATTGGCATCGCATTCGACACGCTGCGGTCAAGGGAACGTAAGCACCCTGAACTCGTACACGAGGCGCATTCAGGGAGGCCCAGAGAGCTTACGCTCCCCTGACCGCAGCATTTAATGGGACAAAGACGGCAAAGCGATCTTCGCCTGCCCCTGTTCGACCAACAGCGGGAACGGTTCGAGGTGCAGGCCATGCCTGTCCAAACCACGCCCCGCGCGCAGCACGTCATAACGTTGCCCACAAGCAGAACAACTCAGCGCCGTGGCCGTCAGCGTCGCCGCCGTCAGCACTTGCCCGCAGGCGGGGCAGGTGTCGCCATAGGCATAAAACGCTTCGCCGACGTGACAAAAAAGCACGGAGCGCCCGGCCACTTCCATGCTTTTGACCGCGCCGCTGGCCAACGTCGTCACCCCGCTCACCTCTTCCCAACCGTGCGAATGATTGACCCCGTTGGCCGCGCCGTTCTGGCCCGGCGCGCGCTCTAATTGGACGAGGCTGGAGCGCGGCGTGTCCCCTACAACGCCTTCGACCTCCAACCCCGTCACGTCGGGAGCGGCTTCATAAATCGCTTCCTCAATCGCCAGCTTCAGCGTCAGCGCTGACGAAGCGCAGCCATTGCAACTGCCTTGAAGCCGCAACCTAACGACCGCATCCGCAATACCTATCAATTCGACATTGCCGCCGTGCGAGCGCAAATATGGCCGCACTTTGTCCAACGCCTGCAAGACGCGCGTTTCGAGGTCGAGCGGGTGCAGGCCGTACAGCAATAGCAAACTCGCCGCCAGCTCGTCGTCCGCCAAGCGATCAATGATCTCGCCACCGCCGGCCTCAAAGACAATCTCCAGCATCCGTTCGATGCCCGCGCCGTGCAGCTCCATCAACGCCTGCATCAATTCGACGGCGCTGGCCCGCACACGCGGGTCGGCAGCCGACTCGATTGTCTGCACCAATTGTTCGATCTTTTGTAGGCGTTGTTGAAAGTCTTTCCGGTCGAATTGAGCCACGCTGATCTCCTGAGAGGTAAGGCAGACCTGCCATCCGCCTTATCTCTCATGACTACCCATGCACGCCGAACATCGGCGAATGGCGCGTTTCGAGCACCTTGCCGTTACCCAGATACATGTGCACGCCACAGGGCAAACACGGATCGAAGCTGCGCACGGCGCGCATGATGTCAATGCCTTTGAATTTGTCCGGGCCGTTTTCCTCAAAGATGGGCGTGTTTTGCACCGCGTCTTCATACGGCCCCGGCGTGCCGTAAATGTCGCGCGGGTTCGCGTTCCAGGGCGTGGGCGGGTAGGGATGATAGTTGGCGATCTTGCCGTCGCGGATGACGACGTGATGCGACAGCACGCCGCGCACCGCTTCGTGGAAACCGCAGCCGATGGCTTCTTCGGGCACTTTGAAATCCGTCCAGGTCTTGGTGTGGCCCGCGTGCAGTTCGGACATCGCCTGTTCGCAGAAATAAAGCGCGCAGGCCGCGGCGTATGCCTGGAAGTAAGTCCGCGCACGGTCACGTTCGATGGCGTTCGACCATTTCGGCACTTTCCACTCGAATTCGACTTCGGGCATGGACATGGTTTTGGGCAAATAAATCTTGACGCTGTGGCCGGTGGCTTTGACATAACCGATGTCCACCAGCCCCGCGAGCGCCGTCGCCCACAACCGTGCAATCGCGCCGCCGCCGGTATCCAGCGCCAGATGATCGCCCGTGCGTTTGTCCAGCCAGCGCGGCGACATCACCCAGGTGTAGTTGCCATCAAAATCGCGTTTTTGCGGTTTCGGCACCGTCGTCTGATTCCACGGATGTTTCTGATCCACCGGATTGCCCAGCGGGTCTTTCTTGACGAACGTTTCAGAGTTGTCCCAATCGTCATAGTAAGAACTGCCGAGCAGAATGCGGATGTTGAGATTGATGTCCACCAGATCGGTCGTGACCAGTTTGTCGTCCACCACCACGCCCGGCGTGACATACATCGCGCGGCCCCAGTCGCTCATGTTCTGGTAGGTGTAATCGCAAATGTCGGGGTTGTTGAACGAACCCCAGCAACCCAGCAGCACGCGCCGCTGGCCGACCTTTTCGTAACCGGGCAGGGCCTGGTAAAAGAAATCGAAGAGGTCATCGTGCAGCGGCACAACCTTCTTCATGAATTCGACATAGCGCATCAGCCGCACCAGATAGTCGGTGAAAAGCTGCACGGTGGGCACGGTGCCGACGCCGCCCGGATAGAGCGTCGAAGGGTGTACGTGTTTGCCTTCCATCAGACAAAACATCTCGCGCGTGTAGCGGCTCGTTTGCAACGCCTCGCGATAAAATTCGCCGGTGAAGGGATTGAGCGCCGTCATGATGTCGGAGATTTTGCGGTAACCGTGGATGGCGGCGTGCGGCGCGTCGGTCTTCTTGGCCTTCTCCCAGACGCTCGGATTGGTTTCCTTGACCATCTGTTCGCAGAAATCCACACCGACCAGATTATCCTGAAAGATATTGTGGTCGAACATGTACTCCGCCGCTTCGCCCAGATTGACGATCCATTCGGCCATCGCGGGCGGGTGTATGCCGAAAGCCATGTTCTGGGCGTAGGTCGCGCAGGTCGCGTGATTGTCGCCACAGATGCCGCAGATGCGCGAAGTGATGAAATGGGCGTCGCGCGGGTCTTTGCCTTTCATGAAGATGCTGTAGCCGCGAAAGATCGAAGAGGTGCTGTGGCACTCGGCGACTTCGCGGTTCTCGAAATCAATCTTGGTGTAAATGCCCAAGCTCCCGACGATGCGTGTGATCGGGTCCCAGTTCATCTCGACCAGCTTGCGATCCGTGGTGCTTTTCGTTGCGGTAGCCATCGCTGTTGCTCCTTTTCTGATCAACTTCTGATCAATAAGACCTGGGCCGATAACCGGTGGTCAGTTCTGTGCGCGCGTGCCGCCACTTCGGTTCTTTGTTGAGGGTGGCATTGGTTAGATTGCGCAATGAACTGATTGCTTTGCCGTAAAGGCCGACGGCGGATGATGAAAGTTTGCCGCCCGGCGGTTCGTCCATAAACGGCATGAATTTGTCGGGGAAACCGGGCATCGTGCAGCCGATGCAAATGCCGCCGACGTTCGGACAGCCGCCGACGCCACCGACCCAACCACGCTTGGGCACGTTGCAATTGACCACCGGCCCCCAGCAGCCCAGCTTGACGATGCATTTGGGCGAGCCGTATTCGCTGGCGAAATCGCCCTGCTCGTAATAGCCCGCGCGGTCGCAGCCCTCGTGCACCGTGCTGCCGAACAGCCACAGCGGACGCCCGACCTCATCCAGCGGAATCATCGGCGCGAGTCCCGAGGCCTGATAGAGCAGGTAAAGCACCGTCTCCATGAAATTGTCGGGATGCACCGGACAGCCGGGCACATTGACGATGGGAATGCCCGCGAACGATTTCCACTCCCAGCCCAGATAATCGGCCAGCCCCATCGCGCCGGTCGGATTGCCTTCCATCGCGTGGATGCCGCCGTAGGTGGCGCAGGTTCCGATGGCCACAACGGCCAGCGCTTTAGGCGAGAGCCGGTCAATCCATTCGTTGGTGGTGATGGGCTGGCCGGTCTTGGCATCGGTACCGAGCGCGGCCCAATAACCTTCAGCCTTGATCTTCTCGTTGGGAATCGAGCCTTCGACGACCAGCACAAAGGGGTTGAGTTCGCCACGCTCAGCCTTGTACCAGTAGTCCATGAATTCGTCGCCGTTTTCATAGGCCAGCACCGGGTTGTGCAAATGAACTTTGGGTAACCCCGGGATTGCGCCTAACAGGACGTCTTCGACGCTGGGCTGTGTGGCAGAGGTAATGGCGACGGAATCGCCGTCACACCCCAGCCCGGCGGTGATCCAGACGATATGCACATCGCTGACCGCAGGCGCACGCTGTGTCACCCGGCCATACGGAACCGTTTCTGTAGCCATGCTTGTACCTCCTTTCCGCCTTTTGCCCGGCGGATGGTTGGATGATGATGGAATCGTGGTGGGACTGCCGCTTGTGCAGCCTGCCTCATGAACTTGCAATATTGAGACCGTTGTTTACCTGGGCATTTTGCGGCGCGGGCGGCTGGCTGTCTATTCGCAAACCTACGCAGCGGGCCTACGTAAAGCTACGTATTTGGTCAGAAAAAGCTACGTACTTGTCATTAGCTCGGATTGCAGAGTGGTGTACGGGAAAAAGCGCGCTCCGGGGCAGTACCGCGCGCGTCAGCAAGCGGTGCGTCAACGCTGGCGCAATACGGCACATCCTGAGTCTCCGCTTGCTGACGCGCGCGGTACTGCCCCGGAGCGCGCCGCCTGTACATTCAATTGCAAACTGATCCAATTTTGCGGCGGGGCGGCAGGTGCGCGACCTCAGAGCGTTGTGGCTTTTTCCAGGGGGATGATGCCGCGCCGCAGGGCGTATCGGATCAGGTCAGCCTGTGTATGCACAGCAAGCTTGTGCATTAACCGCGAACGGTGTGTTTCCGCCGTGCGCACGCTGATGCCGAGCCGAGTGGCAATCTCGCTGTTGGTGTGGCCCTCGACGGTGAGTTGCAGCACTTCGCGTTCGCGCGTGGTGAGGGTTTCGTATTTGTCGAGCGTCCCGGCGTTGGCGACTTGTTGATACGCTTCAATCGCACGGTCAGAAAGCGGCGGGCTGAGATAACGATGACCGGCGGCGACTTCGCGCACGGCCTGCACCAGGTCTGAGGAACCGGCATCCTTGAGCACATAAGCCGAGACGCCGTTGGCGAGGGCTTCGAGCACGAAGCCTTCGTCATCGTACATTGAAAGGATGACGATGCGCGTCTGCGGCATCAGCTTGCTGATCTGGCGCGCGGCTTCCAGGCCGTTCAAGCCGCGCATCATCAGGTCGAGCACGGCGACATCGGGGCGAAACTTGTTGACCATCGCTATCGCTTCCAGCCCGTCGCCCGCCGCGCCGACCACATTGAAATCAGGCTCGGCCTTGAGCAGCACGCACAAACCTTCCCGCACAATCCGATGATCGTCGGCCAGCACGATGGTGGTCGTTTTCGCGCTCATTTGAATTCACCCTTCGTTGTGAAATTGCAGTTGGGGATGTTCGTCAAAATTCCATTCCGCCCGCAACCGTGCGCCCTGGCCCGGCTGCGCTTCGACAGTGAACTGGCCGCCCAACAACATGGCCCGTTCGCGCATCCCGGCCAAACCGGTGGAGCGGTCAGCCGCCAGCGCCGTTTCGGGGTCAAACCCTTTGCCGTGATCTTCGATCTCAGCGGCGAGCGTATGCTGATCGGCCCAGATGCGCACCAGCGCTGCTGCCGCGCCGGAGTGCCGGGCGACGTTGGTCAGCGCTTCCTGCACGATGCGAAAAGCGGCGGTTTCGAGTTCCGCCGCAAAGCGCCGGCCTTCCAGCCCGTTGTGCCGAAAATCCACGCGCACCTGTGTCTGCGACGTGTATTGGCGGATATGCCGCAAGAGCGCCGAAAGCAACCCCAGATGATCGAGTGTCGCGGGTCGTAAATCGAGCGACAGCTTGCGGGTGCGCGCCATCAATTCGTTGACCAGCGCTTGGGCTTCCGCCAGATTGGCGTGCAAATTGGCGTGCGCGCCCTCGCTTGACAGCCGGTCGGCCATTTCCAGTTTGAGCTTGAGACCGGTCAGAATCTGGCCGATCTCGTCGTGCAATTCCAGGGCCATGCCGCGCCGCTCGGCTTCCTGCACGGCGATCAGGCGGCGCGAAAGCACCGTCATACGTTCGGCATAATCGCGCAACGCCTCTTCGGCACCCTGCCGCCGCGTGATGTCACGAATCACCGCGATGACCAGGTGATGCGACTCGGCTTCGACCGGACTGAGCATGATTTCAACCGGGAATTCGCTGCCGTCTTTGCGGCGGCCATAGAGCACCAATTCCAAACCCATCGGGCGCAAATGCGGGTCGGTCACGTAATCCGCGCGATGCATCACGTGCCGCGCTCTGAAGCGTTCGGGCAAGAGCGTTTCAACCGGCTGGCCCAGCAATTCGTCCGGCGCATAGCCGAACATGCGTTCGACCTGGGCGTTGACGCGCTCGATGCGCCCGCTGCCGCCCACCACCACCATCGTGTCCGGCGCATGTTCAAAAATCCCGCGCAACAGTTCCTCGCTTTGGCTCAGGGCCTCTTCCGTCTGCTTAAGCTCACTGATGTCAAAGCCGATGCCGTGAATGAACCAGGGCCGCCCGTCGGGGTGGCGCACCATTTTTACTTCGCAATGAAACCAGACCACGCGTCCATCCCGCGCCAAGACGCGATAAACCGAGCGCAACGACTCGCCGGTCAAAAACATCCGCGCGGCTTCGCTGCTCCAACGCGCTTTGTCATCCGGGTGAATTTGCTGATACCAGCGCACCGGGTCTTGCAGCCATTCGGCTTGGGTAAAGCCGAGCGTGCGTTCGATCTGCGGGCTGACATAAGCCTCGCCGATCCCCTGATCGAAAAACGCCAGAAAAACCACCGCCGGCACCTGTTCGACCAGAATGCGATAGGTATCCTTGACGCCAGGCCAATCTTTCTCGCCCTGGGCGAACTCTTCGCTAAACGCGCGCGGCTTTTGTCCAGGAGGTGTTTCGGTGGGATAGAAAACGCCGGCCAGGGCGTTCAACACGGTTTCGGCTTCGAGCAGGTCAACGGGCAGAGGCGCATTTGGCAGCGCGCCCGCGCGTTCGCCGTCAAACGCCAAAAGTAAATCCTCAAGCATAATTGGCCAATCCCCCGTCATCATAGGCTGGCCTGCCTCGTCGCTTATTCGCGTGTACGCCGCCGCCACACCGGTTCCTGATTGAGTGACGCCTGGGTGAAGCGCCGCAAGGCGTGAATCGCGCGGCCATAGGTCATCACGGCCTGCGACGAGAGCAACGAACCCGGCGGTTGATCCATAAATGGCATGAACTTGTCCGGGAAGCCGGGCATCGTGCAACCGATGCAAATGCCGCCCACGTTCGGACAGCCGCCAATGCCGCCCATCCAGCCGCGCTTGCCGACGTTGCATTGCACGACCGGCCCCCAGCAACCGAGTTTCACGATGCAATGCCGCGAACCATACTCTTCGGCAAACTGCGCCTGTTCGTAATAGCCGCCGCGATCACAGCCCTCGTGCACCGTCTCGCCATACAACCAAGTTGGCCGCAACGCCCCATCAAGCGGAATCAGCGGCGCGCGTCCGGCAGCCTGATAAAGCAGATACAGCAACGTCTCGGTGATATTATCCGGCGGCGTCGGGCACCCCGGCACGCATACAATCGGGATGCCTGCCGCTGATTTCCACTGCCAGCCCAGATAATCCGGCAGCCCCATCGCGCCCGTCGGATTGCCCTGCATCGCGTGAATGCCGCCATACGCCGAACAGGTGCCGACCGCGACCACAGCCCAGGCGCGCGGCGTCAGACGATCAATCCATTCACAAGTGGTGATCGGTTGGCCCGTCGCAGGATCAACGCCCAGCGCCGCCCAATAGCCTTCCGCTTTAATCGTTTCGTTTGGAATGGAACCTTCGATGACGAGGATAAACGGATCGAGCTGGCCTTGCTCTGCCTGGTAAAGCAACGCCATGAATTCATCGCCGTTTTCGTAGCTATAAAACGGGTTGTGGAACTTGACCTGGGGCAAGCCCGGCAAGCTGCCCAGGACGAGGTCTTCGATGCTCGGTTGCGTGGCCGCCGTGAGCGCGACCGATTCCCCGTCACAGCCCAGTCCCGCCGTCAGCCATAGAATTTCTATTTTTTGCAGCGGCTCCGGCCTGGATGGTGGTGTACCGGCGATGGTCTGTTGTGGCTTCTGATGCTGTTTCATATACGTCGGCGCCGCTTCCGGGATTTGTTTACCAATCAGCTCCAACTCTTCCGCTGCGAAAGGCTACGCGAGAGCTTCGCAAAAATACAGAGCCGCCTGTGCGGGGGCTTGCTGATTTGGCCTACAGCCAGCTTCAGAGTTTCATTCACGATCCGCCACCCGCAACCGATTCACCAACAGATGCGCCTGCCGCGTCGGCTCGGGCTGCCGGTATTTCGTGGTGGCCTGCAAGGTCAGCGCGACCGCGTCAGACAAATCCATCAAATGGCCGGGCGAAACAAAGACCGGCGCGACGTTGCGTTTCGTGCGCAAGGCCGCGCCGATCAATTCGCCGCGATCCACGAGCGGCATTTGACTGCCCGCTTCGATAGGCACCTCGGCGTGACGGCCTACGAGAATGCTTTTGGCGCAACCCAGCGTGGGAATGTCCAGCCACAAACCCACGTGACAGGCGATGCCCAGACGGCGCGGGTGCGCGAGGCCCTGCCCGTCCAGCATCAGCGCATCGGGTTTGACGCGCAGTTGCTCCCACGCCTCCAACAACGAAGGCGCTTCGCGGAAGCTCAGCAGTCCGGGGACGTAGGGGAATTTGGAACTGGTGCGCAGACCGGCCTGATCTACGATCTGCAAGTCGGGCAGGCTGAGCACAACGATGCCGGCATAAATTGTTTCGGAGAACTTATTGAACGAGACATCGGCACCGCCAATCGTCTGGACGGCGCGGCTGAGCGGTTCGAGGCGGATGTGCGTGCGCAATTGTTGTTGCAGCGCAATTGCCTCGCGCGGCGTCAAATCCCAACGATGTAACGGCTGGTTTGCCATGCCCACAAAGTTCAGACCGCAATTTCGACCAGCGTTAAGGCGAAATGCAGCGTCTCGCCCGCCAACGGATGGTTGGCGTCGAGCGTCACGATCGCGTCCGTCAATTCGGTGATCACCATCGGAATGCCGTGGCCTTCGGGCGTGCGCATCTCGATAGCCATGCCCACTTCCGGCTCAATCTCGCCCAGCCGGAATTGATCGCGGCTGAGTTGCTGTATCAGGCCCGCTTCGCGTTCGCCATAAGCTTCACCCGGCGGGATGATGATGTTCTTGGTCTCGCCGGTTTGCATACCCAGCAACGCCTGATCGAAGCCGGGGATGACCTGCCCCGCGCCGACCGTGAAGGCCAACGGGTCACTGCCATCCGAGGTGTCGAACATCTGGCCGTCGGTGAGCGTGCCCGTGTAATGCACTTTGACGGTATCGCCGAATTGAACTGCGGACATGGGTTACCTTTCTGGGAAAAAGGAGAACGCGGAACACGCCGCAGTGCCTGCGGCGTGTTCGTTTCGGTTGCCGCCGCGTGTTCCGCGTTCTCCTGCTTTGCACAGTTGACAATTATTGCGGCGGGCAGCATCGCATACGGCATCTGCAAAATCCACCCGCTTGCGAAACCTGCCGGCCGCTTGCAAAGCCTGCCTGATTGCCTTATCAAACGGCTGCCGATGAAAGCATTACGGTTTGAACAAGGTGCCGTAACACTCGCCGACGTGGCCCTGCCGCCCGCGCGCGGCGAAGCCTTGGTGCGCGTGACGCTGGCGGGCATTTGCAATACAGATGTCGAAATCGTGCGCGGTTACGCCAATTTCAGCGGCACGCTCGGTCACGAATTTGTCGGCGTCGTGGCCGACTCGCCCGACCGCACGCAAATCGGCCAGCGCGTCGTTGGCGAAATCAATGCTGGATGCGGGGTGTGCGCCGGTTGCCGTGAACACGATGCCCGGCATTGCGCACGACGTACCGTGCTCGGCATTCGCGGGCGCGATGGGGCGTTTGCCGAATATCTGAGCCTGCCGCCACAAAACCTGTTGCGCGTACCCGACAGCATCCCCGACCGCGCGGCAGTCTTCACCGAACCCCTGGCCGCAGCCTGCGCGATTCTCGAACAGGTGCCGCTCGACGCTACCCAGCGTGTAGCTGTGATCGGTGATGGCAAATTGGGTCAATTGATCGCGCGCGTGCTGGCGACCACCGGTTGCGAGTTGATTTTAATCGGCAAACACGCCGACAAGTTGGAACTTGCGGCGCAAGCTGGCATCCATACGGTGACGCTGTCTGCACTCCGGGTTGAACCACGCTTTGACTTGGTCGTCGAAGCCAGCGGGTCGGCGATCGGCTTGCAACTGGCGCTTGAGCTGGTGCGGCCACGCGGCACCATCGTGTTGAAATCCACTTTTCACGGAGAGATCACGCTCGACACCTCGCGCCTGGTCGTCAACGAGATCAAGCTGCGGGGTTCGCGCTGCGGGCGCTTTGCCCCTGCATTGGCTTTGCTGAGCGACCGGCGCGCCAATGTCGAGCCGCTGATCGCCCGCGAATTCGCCCTGACCGATGGCGTCGCTGCGCTGCAAGAAGCCCAACGCCCTGGCGTGCTGAAAGTGCTGTTGCGCCCCTGACCGCTTTTTCATTTTTATGGCTGTTTACCCTTACCCCAAAGGCAACCTGCTGATTCCCACCGCGCATGGCGAGTTGGAAGCCTTGTACCGCCCCAACAACCTGCAAGCCGCGCGCGTTGCGCTGGTCTTGCATCCGCATCCGCAATTCGGCGGCACGATGCACAACAAAGTCGTCGCGCGCGCGGCCAAAGCCCTGCAAGAAGCGGGCGTCGAACCGCTGCGCTTCAACTTTCGCGGCGTCGGTTACAGCACGGGCGCGTATGACGAAGGGCGCGGCGAAACCGAGGACGCACGCACGGCGCTGGATTACCTGCTAGCCCAACAGCCGCAGGCGCATGAAGTATTAATCGCGGGCTTCTCATTCGGTTCGGCGGTCGGGCTGCGGTTGGGTTGCGCCGACACGCGCGTGCAACGGCTGATTGCGATTGGCGCGCCCGCGCGGTTGCACGATCTGGCCTTGCTCACAAGCTGCGCCAAACCAAAGCTCTTCATTCACGGCGAACGCGACGAGATTGCGCCGCTCGCGCCGTTGGTTGAACTGTTGGAACAGGTCCCGGCCAGCAGCCCGCAGCAGTTGGTGACGATTGCGGGCGCGGGCCATTTCTTTGACGAGCAGTTGCCGCAATTGATGCAGGTCATCAAAGATTTCGTCACTTGAGGCAAGTCTAGCCACAGAGGCACGGAGTCACAGAGCAATTGCTTCAGTTCACTAAAAACTCTCTTTCTTACTCCGTGACCCCGTGCCTCTGTGGCGAAGTTTCCCTTTTGGCATAAGTCTTATTGAGTCGCTTGCTATGCGTTTCCCGCAATTCCAACTCGCCCGGTTGTTCGGCATTCCGCTGATCATTGATTACAGTTGGCTGCCGATGGCGGTGTTGCACGTGTGGCTGGTGGCGGAAATGTGGCTGGCGCGCGCGTTGGGCGACCAGTTGCCACAAGGGGCCTACCTCATCATCGGCGTGTTGGTGACGGCGCTCTTTTTCGCTTCGATCCTGTTACACGAACTAGCGCACGCGCTGATTGCGCGCGTTGAAGGGATCGAGATTTACGATATTCAACTGCACATCTTCGGCGGCTGGGCGCGGCTGGTGAGCGAACCGCGCACGGCGCTGGCCGAATTGCGCATTGCCATCGCGGGGCCGGCCAGTTCGTTTTTGCTGGCGGCGCTGTTTTGGCTTGGCGTTCAGCTGGTGCAATTGCTTGGCGCGCCGCGCGACCCGGCAGCCGCCGCAGCCGTCAGTTCATTCAAATACCTGGCGGCGGCCAATCTAACGCTGGCGCTCTTCAATCTGCTGCCGGGCTTGCCGCTGGATGGCGGGCGAGCCTTGCGCGCCTGGCTCTGGCACCGGCGCAAAGACGTGCTCTCGGCCACGCGCACCGCCAAACGCTGCGGCGTCGCGCTGGCCTATTTGCTGATGCTGTACGGCGTGTTTTTGCTAGGCTCCGGCCTCATGCGCGGCACGTTTTGGCGTGAGGCGCTGGCGGCTGCGTGGTTGTTGGTCGTCGGCGTCTTTTTGAAGAATGCCGCCGAACAGGACTATCGCTTCCGCGTCGAGCAGCGGGCGTATGAGGACGAAACGCAACGCTTGCAGGCCCAAACCACCGCGCAATGGAACGTCGCGGGCACGGTTGGCGCGGTGATGCGCACGCCGGTCATCAGCGTCGCGCCTGAACTGAAGGTCAGCGAATTTATTGACCAAGTCCTGGCCGAACATCGTCTGACGATTTTCCCCGTCGCGCGCGAAGGCCGCTTGCACGGCATGCTGGCGCTCGAACGTTTGCGCGCCGTGCCCAAATCCGAATGGGAATGCCGCCTGATCCGCGACGTCATGGAACCAGTGGACGAAACCCATTTCATCACCGTGCGTGCCTCGCTCGCCCACGCCGCCCGGAAACTCAAAGCCAATCCACTCGGCCAACTGGCGGTGCTGGATAGCGACGGCTTGCTGGTTGGGTGCCTCAGTGAAACTGATGTGTCAGCGGCCTTGTAAATCAACAGAGAACCTGCTTACTACTTCCCTTGTGCATTCTTGATCCCACTTTCAAGCCCCTTTTCGCGCGCCTATTCCACTGCGCAAAACCCCAAATTGACGAACGCCTGATGGCAGGCTATAAACCAGAGGCTTGTTCTGCCGATTCAGACCGCTCCGAGGCAAGGCATGACCATTCACATCAACCTCAAGCCAGACCGAAAGGCAAGCAACCAATGAAGCACAAAGGGTGAGCGCCCAAGGCGGCTGATTTTCTATGGTCAAGGACCAGAAATCAGGAGCCGGGAGTCAGGGAAGCTAGGTTCGATGCTAATCCTTAACCCGAAACCTCCGAGCTAAAACACACGTGTTTGACCCAGGCCGAAGCAACTCTAAATTTTTACCGCGCCACTGGCTGCGCCACGGATTGCCTTGGCTGGCGGCGGGATTGTGCTTGTGCAGCCTGCTGACGATGCTGGCGGGCAGCGGCTTCGGGCAGACAGTCGGCCTGCGTAAAGTATTCGGGCGCTATCAGCAGTTGGTTTGGCACGATCAACACGGCTTGCCGGAAAACAGCGTGATGGCGATTACCCAAACGCGCGATCAGTATTTGTGGGTCGCGACCGTGGAAGGCGTGGCGCGATTTGACGGGGTACACTTCACTGTTTTCGACCGGAACAATACCCCGGCGCTCAAACACAACCACGTCCTGTCGCTACACGAAGACCGGCAAGGCGATCTGTGGTTGGGGACGAATGGCGGGGGCGTGACGCGCTATCACGCCGGGCAGTTCAGCAATTATGGCGTCGCCGACGGCTTGACGGATGGGCGCGTGTGGGCGCTCCTGGATGACCGCGCGGGCAATCTCTGGCTGGGGACAGAAGGCGGCGGACTCAATCGTTTTCGGGATGGCCGTTTCAGCGTTTTTAACATGCAAAACGGACTGCCGGATAACCGCATCTGGGCCTTGGTCGAAGATCGCGAGGGCGCGCTCTGGATTGGCACGCGCGGCGGCCTGGCGCGCTTCAAAGATGAGCGCTTTACCAGTTGGACCACCAAAGATGGCTTGCCGAACGATTTCGTGCGTGCGCTGTGCCTCGATCGTGACGGAAGTCTTTGGGTCGGCACAGACGGGGGCGGGATGGCGCGCTTCAGCGAGGGGCGCTTCACCGTGTACGACATGAAATCCGGGCTGACGAGCAATTCCGTCTTCTCGATTCGCCAGGATCAAATGGAAGATCAGCTCTGGATTGGCACACTGGGCGGCGGCGTGCTGCGTTTTCGGCATGGCAATTTCACGCCTTACACCACGGCTGAAGGCTTGCCCTCTGACCGCGTCAATGTGCTTTACCAGTCGCGCGGCGGCGACCTCTGGGTCGGTTTGAGCGGGTTCGGGCTGTGTCAGATCAGAGTCGGGCGCGTGGGCGTCGTGACGGCGGAAGACGGGCTGATTCACGATTACATCAGGCCGATCATCGAGGATGCAACGGGCAGTCTCTGGGTCGGCACGGTCGAGGGTTTGACCCGCATCAAAGCGGGGAAGTTCACCTCTTGGACGACAAAAGACGGGCTGCCCAACAATTACATCAACGCGCTGCGTGAGGATCGTGACGGCGCGCTTTGGATTGGCACACGCGGCGGGCTGGCCTGTTTCAAAGCTGAGCATTTCACGGTGTGGACAACCAAAGAAGGGCTGCCCGAAAACAACCTGCGCTCCATCGTGACAGATCATGCAGGAGACGTTTGGATCGGCACATACGGAGGCGGTTTGGCGCGCCTGCGCGACGGGCAATTTACCACTTTGACCGCGCGTGACGGATTGCCGAATAACACCGTGGAGGCCTTGTGCGTAGATCGCGCCGACAATCTCTGGATCGGCACCTGGGGCGGCGGACTCAGTCGTTACCACAAAGGGCGTTTCACCACTTGGACGACCCAGGACGGGTTGGCGAGCAATCACATTTATGCCTTATTTGAAGCGGCCGACGGAGCGCTCTGGATTGGCACGGGCGGCGGCGGTCTGAGTCGCTTCAAAGACGGCAAGTTTGCCAACGTCGCGGTGAAGAACGGCCTTTATGACGACCTCACGTATAACATCATGGTGGATGATCTGGGCGATATGTGGCTCAACGGTAACAAGGGCCTCTCCCGCGTGAGCTGGCAGGAATTGAATGATTTTTGCGATGGGCGGCGCACGTCAGTCACCTCCTATTCTTTCGACACGGCTGACGGGATGTTGAGCCGCGAAGGCAATCGGGCACAACCCGCTGGCTGGAAGTCGCGGGATGGCCGACTTTGGTTTCCAACACTCAAAGGCGTGGCAGTAATTGATCCGCGCATTCGCGAAAAGCAACCGCCGCAAATCAACATCGAAGCAGTCAAACTAGCGGGGCAAAAATTCTCTGTCGGCTCACTCTTACGTATCGAACCGGGCCAGGAGGGACTGGAAATTCAATACACCGGACTGGACTGGGGCCGCCCACAGCAAGTCAGCTTCAAATATCAGATGGTAGGCTTGGAGCAGAATTGGATCGGGGCGGGAACGCGCCGCACCGCCTACTATTCCTACCTGCCGCCGGGCGAATACACGTTCCGCGTGATCGCCAGCAATGGTGACGGCGTATGGAACACGGAAGGTCGCAGTTTACGCGTGGTCGTGCTGCCGCCGTTTTACCGCACGTGGTGGTTCCGCGCGCTGGTCGCGTTATCGCTGGCAGGCGTCATCGGGCTGCTTTTCAAACGGCGGCTGGAGCGCGCCAACCGCGCCCGCCGCGCGCAGGAAGAGTTTTCGCGCCGTCTGATTGATTCGCAGGAACAAGAACGCAAACGGATCGCCGCCGAATTGCACGACAGTCTGGGGCAAAATTTGCTGGTCATCAAAAACTACGCGCTGATGGGCTTGAACGCCGCCAACGGCGGGAATCCGTTGCGCGAACACCTGGATGAAATATCCGAAGCGGCGTCGCAATCACTCGCCGAGGTGCGCCAGATTTCGCATAATCTGCGGCCGTATCAACTCGAACGGCTGGGGCTGACCAATACTTTGCAAACAATGTTGCGCCAGGTCGCCAATGCTTCCGACATCGGCTTCAGCAGCGAAGTCGAACCGCTTGACGGCTTGTTTGCGCCGGAAGATGAAATTAGCATTTATCGCATCGTGCAGGAGGCGCTCAACAACATTCTCAAACACTCTGACGCGCAGGAAGCCAGCGTGTTTATCAAACACATGGACGGCGAAATTCAGATCACGATTACCGATGACGGGCGCGGCTTTACGGTTGAGCCGGCGAGTCGCGCTGAAATGCAACAGCGCGGACTGGGCCTGACCGGCACCGCCGAGCGCGTGCGCATCCTGGGCGGCAAACTGAGCATTCATTCTGCGCCCGGCCAAGGAACCACACTCCACATCACGCTGAAACCAAATACGCATGGCAGTACCAACTGAACTCCGCATCATCATTGCCGACGATCATCCTATTTTCCGGCGCGGCTTGCGCTTGGTTATCGAAAGCGATCCGCACCTAAGAGTCATCGCTGAAGCCGACGACGGCGCGGCGGCGCTCACTTTGATTCAAACCCATCAACCCCAAATTGCCGTGCTCGATATGGACATGCCGCAACTCGACGGACTAAGCGTGGCGCGCGCGCTGCGTGAACAGCAGTCACCGACCGCCGTCGTTTTTCTGACCATGCACAAGGATGAAGCGACGTTTAACGCTGTACTCAACGCGGGCGTCAAAGGTTATGTGGTCAAAGACGGCGCAGCCAACGAAATCGTCGGCGCGATCAAGGCCGTTGCCGCCGGGCAAAGCTATTTCAGCCCCGTGCTTTCCAACCATTTATTGCAGCATCGTAAAGGGGCGGGCGAACCTGGCGCGCCGCAATCCGGGCTAGAAACACTGTCGCCCACCGAACGCCGCGTGCTGCGGTTGATTGCCGAGTCCAAAGCCAACAAAGAAATCGCCGAACTGCTTTTCATCAGCGTGCGCACTGTCGAACATCATCGCTCAAACATCTGCGCCAAACTGGGCTTGAACGGAAAGCACGCGCTGCTGACGTTTGCGCTGACGCACAAGTCCAAGCTTTAGCGTCAGCCTGCTTTCCGGCCAGCCAACTTCATATCCGTGCTACTACCCATACAAAAATCGGAGCTACTACCTAGTCCAAATTGGGTAGTAGCTCCGATGTCTGCCCGCCTGCCGCTATCGCATACTTTCACCTGTCGTTTTCCCGGCAAAAACATTCACTGATTCGCGCAAACCCTAAAGGCCCAGGAGCAATGATGCTGTTGATTGTTGATGACAACGCGGCGATGCGCCGTTTGATCCGGCGGATGACTGCCGATTTGGCCGAGCGCGTCGAAGAGTGCGCGGACGGCGCGGCGGCGCTCGCCGCTTACGAGCAGTATCAGTTCAGCGGAGCCGACTGGGTGTTGATGGATGTGGAAATGGCCGGGCTAGATGGCTTGAGCGCGACGCGGCAATTACGCGCCGCCCATCCCGAAGCCCGCGTCGTCATCGTCACCAAACACAATGACGAAGCCTTGCGCGCCGCCGCGTTCAACCACGGCGCGAGCGGCTTTGTGCCGAAAGAGAATTTGTTGGAATTACGGGCGCTGCTCGGCGCCGCTGCTTAACCCTTCTTCTTTGATCCCTGAGAGGAGTCCCGCTATGAATTCACTGCTGACCGCGCTTCAATCAATGCTTCGCCGCCGCGCCGCGCACCTGTTTATCACGCTTGGCGCGGGCTTGGCGCTGGCTGTCATCGCCACGTTTGCCTGGGGCGGCGTGAGTGCCGACAGCCTCGGCAAATTCGGCATCACCGAACAAAGCCGCGTCGGCCAACTCATCAAACGCCTTGCGCCGAAAGCCAAATTGTCACCAGCGGGAAAGGCTGCACTCTTCGCGACGCTCACGGTGACAAGTGGAGCCGACAGCGGCAGCACCACCTTACGTGGACGCATTGCATCGGCAGTGGCCGGCGATACCATCGTTTTTTCCGGCGTCACGACTGTCACACTGACCAGCGGCGAGTTGTTGATTGACAAAGACCTGACCATCAACGGCGGTACGAATGGCGTGACCATCACTCGTTCCAGCGGAACCTTCCGCATTTTCAACATCAGTACCGGCACTGTTTCGATGAGCAAGCTGACCATCACCAACGGCAATAATGGTTCGGGGCAGGCGGGCGGCGTGCAGAACAACGGAACGCTGACGATGACCGATTGCGCGGTCACCGGAAATACTTCGGTTCAGGGCGGCGGCATCCAAAATGACAGTGTGCTGACGATGACCAATTGCACCATCAGCGGCAATACCTCGACCGGCCCTGGCGGCGGATTGGAAAGTTTCGGCACGACTACGTCGCTGACCAACTGCACCATCAGCGGCAATTCGGCGAGTAGCAACGGCGGCGCGTTTTCCATGGACGCCGGGAATTTGAACTTGACCAATTGCACGGTGGCGAACAATACAGCGGGAACTGGCGGCGGGCTTTATGTGCCCGGCGGTACTCATCTCCTGAAAAACACTATTGTCGCCAGCAACACCGCCGCCACCAGCAACAATATTTCCGGGACAGTCAGCTCGTCTAGCTCTTACAACCTGATCGGCATTGGCGGGACAGGCGGTTTGACCAACGGCACGAACGGCAATCAGATCAACGTTTCCAATCCGTTGCTGGATGTATTGGCCAGCAACGGCGGGTATACGCAAACCATCGCCTTGCTGTCAGGCAGTCCGGCGCTTGATAAGGGCGCTGCCGTCGCTGGCGTGACGACCGACCAGCGCGGTCAGACGCGCCCCTTTGATCTGCCCAGCATTGCCCCAGCCACGAGCGGCGACGACAGCGACATCGGCGCGTATGAAATGCAAGTCACCTGCAACACCGTCACGGTCAATCCTTCAACCTTGCCGAATGGGACGATTGGTGTGGGCTATACGCAAACGCTGACGGCCAGCGGCGGCACTGCGCCGTATACCTTCGCCGTCACGGCAGGCACGTTGCCCGCCGGATTGACGCTGGCCAGCGATGGCAGCTTGAGCGGCATTCCGACTGCCGCCGGCGCTGCCAGCTTCACCATCACAGCGAGCTACACGACCTTTGGCATCAGTTGTACGGGCAGCCGCGCGTATACCATGACCATCGGTAGTTGCCCGGCGGCTGTGTCCTTCACCGTCAACAACACAGGCGATACCTCGGACACTAGCCCCGGCAATGGCATCTGCTCTGCATCAGGCGGCGGTTGCACGTTGCGCGCGGCGATTGAGGAAATCAACGCGCTTTCGGCCTGCACCAACACGATCAATTTCAGCGTGTCGGGAACGATCAATCTGACGGCAGTCGGCAATTCGACGTATGGGCCATCGGCCTTGGTGATTAACCGAAACATCACCATCAACGGCAACGGCATAGTTCTGCAACGCGCTTCTGGCGTAACGCGCCTGCGGCAGTTTTACGTTTCGCCTTACGGCAATCTGACGCTGAATCAGGTGACGCTGCAAAACGGCGTGGCGTTGGGCGGCAACGGCGGCAATGGCAATGCGAATGGTAACGGGGAGAACGCTGGCGCTGCGGCTGGTTTGGGAGGCGCGATCTTTAACGAAGGCACCTTGACCATCAACCGTTCGACGCTGACCGCCAATCTGGCCCAGGGTGGCAATGGCGGCTCCTCAACTGTGTTTGTTGGACCTGCCGGAGGAGCTGGCGGCGGCGGCATGGGCGGTGATGGCGGCGGCGGCGGTGGCACGAATGGCGGAGACGGCGGCACCCCAAATGGCGGCACAGGATCAACGACCAGCAACACCGCCGGAGGCAGTGGCGGCGCGGGCGGCGGCGGCGGCGGCGGCAAGGGATCTGCCAATGGCGGCAATGGCGGGTTCGGCGGCGGCGGCGGCGCCAGCGGCAGCGGCGGCTTTGGCGGCAATGGCGGCTTTGGCAGCGGCGGCGGCAGCGGCAGCAGCGCGGGCGGCGGTCACAACGTTGGCGGTTTCGGCGCAAACGACGGTGGCGGGAATACGGCAGGCGGCGGCGGCGCTGGTCTGGGCGGAGCCGTCTTCAATAATTATCAGGGAATCATCACCATCACCAATAGCACGCTGTCCGGCAATACGGTGACTGGCGGCACAGGCGGACTCAACCAGACAACTTTTGGGAGCGTTGCTTTCGCGTTGGGCAGCGGCCTGTTCAATCGCAATGGCACGGTGACGATTGTCAGTTCAACCTTCAACGATTCCATCTACAACCTCGGCGCATCGAACACAGATACATCCGGCGGCACCACGCGCAGCGGTGCCAGCATGACGATTGACAGCACGATCATCAGCACATGCAGCAACAACAGCGGCACGGTGACGGGGCCGCTGGCGAACAAGAATCTGATTCAAAACAACTCCGGCTGTGACACGCCGGCGTTGACCGGTAACCCAATGTTGGCTCCGCTGGGCAATTACGGCGGCTCTACGCCCACGCACGCCTTGCTCGCTGGCAGCCCGGCGATTGACGCGGGCGATAATTCCGTCACGGGTTCGCCCTACAATCTGACCACCGACCAAACCGGCCAGCCGCGCCAAGCCAACGGCACGGTGGACATCGGCGCGTATGAAAACCAATTGAGTTTAAGCCCCGTGACTTTACCCAATGCCCAAGTCAGCGTGGCGTATAACCAAACCATCACGGCCAGCGGCGGCACGCCCACTTACACTTTCGCCGTGACCAGCGGCAGCTTGCCGACGGGACTTTCGTTGTCATCCGGCGGCGTGCTGAGCGGAACGCCCTCGTCGTCAGGCGGGCCGTTCTCTTTTGTTGTGACCGCGACGGACAGCGGGGGAAAGAAAGGCAGCCGCCAATACAACACCGTCACTATCTGCGGCACGCTTTCGGCCACCCCCGCGTCGTTGACGAATGCGACCTTCGGCAACGGCTATTCACAATTGCTGACGGGAACTGGCGGCACTGCGCCCTATACCTTCGCCGTCACCGGCGGAGCGTTGCCCAGCGGGATGACGTTGACGCAGAGCGGCACGTTGCAAGGCAGCCCCGTCATTGCGGGCACGTCCAATTTCACCGTCACCATCACCGACGTGAACGGCTGCTTCGGTACGAAAGCGTATGCGTTGGTGGTTGACGCCAACGCCTGCACTCCGGCGGCGATCACAGTCACCAGCAACGCTGACAGCGGCACGGGTTCGTTGCGCCAAGCCATCACTGACATCTGCGGCGGCGGCACCATTACCATTCAATCCGGCCTCGGCACGATCAGTTTGAGCACCATTGGCAATTCCGCCTTCGGCCCGACAGCGCTGGGCATCAGCAACAAGGCCGTCATCATCAACGGCAACGGTGCGACCATCGAACGCCTGAGCGGCGTCACAAACCTGCGCCTGTTTTACATTGATCCGACAGGCTATCTAAACCTGCAAAACGTCACGCTCCAAAACGGTCTGGCCAAAGGCGGCAATGGCGGCGGTGGCGGCGGCGGCGGCGGTGGCGGATTGGGTGGCGCTATCGTCAATCAAGGCAACTTGACCGTTCAAAACAGCACGTTGACGAATAACCAAGCTCTTGGTGGAAATGGCAGCGCCAGCAGCAGTGGTGGTGGCGGCGGCGGCGGCATGGGCTTCAATGGCGGGAGTGGCGGGAGTGGCGGCGGCGGCGGCGGCGGCAGAGATAGCGTTGGGGCCAATAGCGGTAGCTCCGCTGGTGGCGCAGGCGGTGGCCCCAGCGGTGGCGGTGGCGCGAACGGCACTGCTGGCACAGGCGCGAGTCACGGCGCAGGCGGCGTGGGCAACACCGGCGGCGGCGGCGGCGGTACCAGCGGCAGCGCCAGCGGATCATCAGGCAACGGCGGAGCCGGTGGCTTCGGCGGCGGCGGCGGTGGCGCAGGCAGCAGCGGTTTTGGCTTGGCGATTGGCACTTCCGGCGTCGGGGGCTTTGGCGGTGGTGGCGGCGGCGGCGGCAACTCTGGCCTGACCAGTAACGCAGGCGCGGCGGGCGGATTTGCCGGCGGCGGCGGCGGCGGCGGCAATGGACGCAATGGCGGTGCAGGCGGATTTGCCGGCGGCAGCGGCGGCGATGGCAACGGAACCGGCGGCGGCGGTGGCGGCTTGGGCGGGGGTATTTTCAACTACTTCGGCTCCGTCACCCTGATCAACTCCACGCTTTCCGGCAACACCGCACAAGGTGGCAATGGCGGCAACGGCACAACCACAGGCAGCGCGGGCGGCTGCGGCTTTGGCGGCAGCATCTTCAATTACAACGGCGCAGTCACCGTCGTCGCGGCTACGCTCAGCAACAACACGGTCACCGGTGGCACGAACGGTACACCAGCGCCTGCCACTTCATCCGATGCCGGTGGCGGCGGAATCTACAATTTGGGGGATGGCGCGCTAGCCAGGCTTTCCGTCGTCGGCAGCATTCTGGCGAACACCGGCAGCAGCGCGACGGATTGCGCCAGCGGCATCCTCAACAGCGGCACGACCAGCATCACGGGCAACAACAGCCTGATTGAAAACAACAACGCCTGCGGCAGCCCGGCGCTGACTGCCGATCCAAATCTGGGAACGTTGGCGGACAATGGCGGCTTCACCTTCACACACGCATTGATGGCAGGCAGCCCTGCCATCAATGCGGGAGACAACTCTCTTACCGGCGCGCCCTACAATCTGACCACGGATCAGCGTGGCACCGGTTTCACGCGTAATGCCGGCGGGACGGTGGACATCGGCGCCTATGAAGTACAACCGCCCAACACCGCGCCGACGATTACGGCACAAGCCGGTCTTTCCAGACAGCAAGGCTCGCCGGGTTCCAACACTCAGATCGCGACCGTCAACGATACCGAAAGCGGTGCGGCAGGCGTGACCGTCACCGTCACCAGCCTCAACCCAGCCAACGGCGTCACCGTCTCGAATATCGTCAACACCAACGGCACAATTACGGCAGACATCAGCGCCGATTGCACCGCAACCAATGCCAGCTTCACCTTGCAGGCTAACGACGGTTCCTTAATGGCGACCGCGACCTTGAACGTTGCGGTGACGACGAACACTGCACCGACGCTGAGCTACAACAACGCCAGCGTCAATTTCGGCAACGCGACCACGGTGAGTCCGGACACTGGGCCATCAGACAACGGCAGCGTGTCAACCATCACCGTGCAAAGCGTCACGCCGTCAACCGCGCCCGCCACGATCACCGTGGACTCGACGACGGGCGTGGTGACTGTGCCGAACAACGTTCCGGCGGGCAGCTACACGGTGACAATTCGCGTGACCGACAATTGCAGCGCGACGACCGATGCGACTTTCACGCTGACGGTAAATGCCTTGGCGCCGACGCTCGGCAATTATTCAACAACGACCGTGACGCTTGGCGCGCAAGCCACCGTCACGCCCGACGCCGCGCCGACCAACACCACCAGCATTACGGCCAAAGCGTCTTCGGGCTTCAACGGCACGTTCGACGCCAACCCCGCGACCGGCGTGGTTAAGATCATCAACGCACATCCGGCGGGAACCTTTACCGTGACGGTCACCGCCTGCGGCGCGGGCGGCTCCACCACGAAAACCTGCACGCTGACGGTGCAGAGCGGCACGGCCTGCGCGACCACACCACTTTTCAGCAGCGCGCCCAATCTCAGCGTAGGCTCTCCGTATGGCCCGGCGGTCGGCGATTTCAACAACGACGGCAAACAGGATTTGGCCATTGCCAACAACAGCAGCGCCACCGTTTCCATCCGTCTGGGCGATGGCGCGGGCGGCTTCAGCGGCACGACGACCGTCAGCACGGGCAACAATCCATTCGCCATTGCGGTCGGCGATTTCAACGGCGACGGCAATCAGGATTTGGCCGTGGCTTGCACCAGTGGTGGCCTTGTTTCGATTCGCCTGGGCGATGGCGCGGGCAATTTCAGCGGCACGACGAACATCAGCGCCGGAAGCACTGCCAAATCCGTCGCGGTCGGTGATTTCAATGGCGACGGCAAGCTGGATTTCGTCACTGCGAACTTTGGCGCGGATACTGCTTCGGTGCGCTTTGGCGATGGCGCGGGCGGCTTCACCGGTTCGACCAACGTGAGCGTCGGCGATGGGCCGGGGCAGGTCAGGGTGGGCGATTTCGATGGCGACGGCGATCTGGATTTCGCCACCTCCAATCAAAACGCCGGGACGGTTTCGGTGCGCTTGAATGACGGCGCGGGCAATTTTAGCGGCACGACGGAAATCACCGCCGGCGCGAACCCGGAATTCATGGCGCTGGGCGATTTCAACCAAGACGGCAGGCTGGATTTCGTCACCTCCAATCAAAATGCCGGCACGCTTTCGGTGCGCTTCGGTGACGGCGCGGGCAGCTTTACCGGCACGACGAATCCGACCGTGAGTTCCAGCCCCCGGCAGGTTCTGGCCGGTGATTTCAACAATGATGGCAATCCGGATATCGCCGTCAAGCAGGCTTCAGCCGAGACAGTGAATTACCTGCTGGGCGACGGGCTGGGCGGCTTCGCTGCGCCGGTCAGCGTTGCAACGACAGGGGCGGGCGGCAGTTTCTTAGCACTCGGCGATTTCAACGGGGACGGGCGGCAGGATTTCGTCACGACCGACTTCAACGCCGGATTGCTGGCCGTCCGGCTGGGCGGTTGCAATGTAGCCCCAACGATTATGGCAGGTTCCGCGCTGACTCGGCAGCAAGGCAGTGCGGGCACGAGCGCCACCATCGCCACGGTCAGTGACACCGAAACTGCGGCGGGCAGCTTGACCGTGACGGCCACGACCGTGCCCACCGGAATCAGCGTGACCGGCATCGGCAACACCAGCGGCACGATCACCGCCACGGTCGCCGCCAACTGCAATGCCACCCCCGGCGCAAACAGCGTCGTGCTGGCCGTCACCGACGGCAACGGCGCGATGGCTACAGCCAATCTGACCGTCAACGTCACGGCCAACACCGCTCCCACGCTGACCTACGGCAGTGCGTCGGTGAATGCAGGAGCTGCAACCAGCAACAGCCCGACGACGGCGAGCGACAATGGCTCGATCACCGGTTATGCCGTGCAAAGCCAGGGCACATACACGGGCACGATTTCAGTCAATTCGTCCGGCGTCGTCTCGCTCAGCAGCGCGGCTCCGGTTGGCACTCATACCATCACCATCCGAGCCACCGATAACTGCACCGCCACAGCCGATGGGACTTTCACGCTAACGGTCGGCAACAACGCGCCGACGATCCTTGCGGGAGCGGCCTTGACGCGGCAGCGCGGCACAGCGGGCAGCGTTTCCATGATTGCCACAGCCAATGATGGCGAAACGGCAGCGGGCAGCCTGACGGTCACGGCGACGACCGTGCCGGCAGGTTTAACCATCACGGGCATCACCAACACGAGTGGCACGATCACGGCGAATGTGGCCGCTGATTGCACGGCCACGCTCGGAGCGAACACCATCGTGCTGACCGTCATGGACGGCAATAGCGGGACGGCAACGGCGAATTTGACCGTCAACGTTTCAGCCAATACCGCTCCAGCGCTGATATACAGCGCGGCTTCGGTCAATGCTGGGGCTTCCACAACGAACAGCCCGACGACGGCGACCGACAATGGTTCGATCACCGGATATGCCGTCCAGTCGCAAGGAACGTTTACCGGCACGATGTCAGTCAATAGTTCCGGCGTCGTTTCCATCAGCAATGCGGCTCCGGTCGGGATGCATACCATCACGATTCGCGCCACGGACAACTGCGCCACGACAACTGATGCGATGTTCACGCTGACGGTCGGCAACAATCCTCCAATGATCACACCGGCAGCGGCTTTGACACGGCAACGAGGCACGGTTGGTTCGGTTTCCACCATTGCGACGGTCAGCGATGGAGAAACGGCGGCGGGCGGTTTGGTCGTCACGGCGACGACGGTTCCGACGGGAATCACGGTGACTTCAATCACGAATACGACAGGTACAATCATGGCGACAGTCGCGGCGGATTGCACCACGACGCTTGGCGCCAACACGATTGTCCTGACGGTCACTGATGGCAATTCAGGCACGGCGACGGCGAACCTGACGGTCAACGTGACGGCGAACACGGCGCCGACGCTGACGTATGCGGCGGCGGCGGTGAGCGCCAGCAGTTCAACCACCAATAGCCCAACGGCAGCGACCGACAACGGTTCCATCACGGGTTACACCGTGCAAAATGCGGGAACGTACACCGGCACAATCACGGTCAACGCGTCCGGCGTCGTTTCGATCAGCAATGCCACACCTGTCGGCATGCACACGATCACGATTCGCGCGACTGACAATTGCGGAGTCACCACCGACGCGACCTTCACGCTGACCGTCAGCGCCGCGAATACGACCACGACGATCACCAATGCGGCGGCGTTGGCGGGCACGCCGACGGTGGTTGGCGAAGCGTATGCCGTCAATGTCAGCGTGACGGCTGGGGCGGGCACGCCCTCCGGCACGGTGACGGTTTCGGACGGTTCACAAAGCTGCACGATCACATTGCCCGCGACCAGTTGTAATTTGACCAGCACGACGACGGGCGCGCCCAAGACGCTCACGGCGAGTTACGGCGGCGATGCAAGTTTCAACGCGAGTTCGGGGACGGCGTCGCACACGGTCAACAAAGCCAACACGACGACGACGATCAGCAATGCCGGGGCGCTGGGAACCGCGACGGTAGTCGGGCAAAGCTACGCGGTGAATTGGAGCGTGACGGTCAATGCGCCAGGCGCGTTGGGCGTGGCGTTGACGGGCAATGTGACGGTGGATGCGGGCGGCGGGAATAGCTGCACGGCGGCGGTCAGCGCGGGGACGTGCAACATCACTTCGACCACCGCTGGAGCAAAGAGCATTACGGCCACTTATGCGGGTGATACAAACTACAACGGCAGCGCGTCAAGCAGTGCCTCCCACACGGTCAACGCGGCCAACACCACAACGACGATCACCAATTCCGGGGCGCTCGGCACGGCCTCAACAGTTGGTCAGGCGTATGCAGTCAATTGGAGCGTGACGGTCAATTCGCCCGGCGCCGTGGGCGCAGCATTGACCGGTAACGTGACGGTCAGCGACGGTTCACAAACCTGCACGGCGGCGGCCAGCGCGGGAACCTGCAATCTGACTTCGACCACGGCAGGCGCGAAGACGATTACGGCTATGTATGCCGGCGATTCCAACTACAACACCAGCACGTCAAGCGGCGTCCCGCATACGGTCAATGGGGCGGCGACGACGACGACAATTAGCAATGAGGCTTCGTTAGCCAACACGCCCACCGTCGTTGGCCAGTCATACAGCGTCAGCGCCAATGTGACGGTCAACGCCCCCGGCATGGGCACGCCGGGCGGCACAGTGAATGTCAGCGATGGCACGGGGGCGACTTGCATGATCACGCTGAGCGGAGGCACGGGCAGTTGCAATCTGACTTCGACGACCGTCGGCACGCCGAAGACCATCACCGCGAGCTACGTCGGCGACACGAATTTCGCCACGAGTTCAACGACGGCCTCGCATACGGTCAACAAAGCCAACACCACGGCGAGCATTTTCTCCGATGCGCCTGATCCGTCGGTGGTCGGGCAGAATGTGACGGTGACATACAACATCAATGCGACCTCACCGGGTGGCGGGACTCCGACGGGGAATGTGCTGGTGACGGACGGCGTCAATTCCTGCACAGGCACGGTGGCGACGGGGCAATGCGTGATTGCGCTCTTTACGCCGGGTGTGCGGACGCTGACGGCGACCTATCAAGGCGATGCGAATTACAACGCCAGTCCGGCTTCGACCGGAGCGGGCCATCAGATCAACAAGGCGGATACCACGACGACCATTACTGCCGACACGCCCGATCCCTCGGTCTTCGGTGGCAACGTGACGGTCAACTTCACGGTCGCGGCGGCTGCGCCGGGCAGCGGCACGCCGACCGGCAACGTCATCGTGACGGTCAGCGGCGGCACTGAAACCTGTACGAGCACGGTGGCGGCGGGGACTTGCACCTTGGCGTTGACGGGGCTGGGTAATCGCACGCTCACGGCGACGTATCAAGGCGACACCGGCTATAACGGCAGCGCCTCGGCAGGCGCACTGCATACGGTCAACAAGGCTGACACAGTAACGACGATTGTCAGCGACAATCCGGATTCGTCGGCGGTCAGCCAGAACGTAACGGTGGTGTTTACTGTCGTGGCAACTGCACCGGGCGCGGGCACGCCGAGCGGCAACGTGGTCGTGACGGCCAGCGGCGGAGCGGAAACCTGTACGGGGACGGTCGCGGCGGGTTCGTGCGTGATCAGCTTGACCGCGCCGGGCAGCCGCACGTTGACAGCAACCTATGCGGGCGACACGAACTTCAACGGCGGGACGGACACCGAGCCGCATACGGTGGTCGCGCCGCCTGCGCTTGCCAAGGCGTTCAGTCCGGCGAGCGTGCCGGTCAATCAGATTTCGACCTTGACCTTTACCATCACCAATCCGGCGGCGAACACGGTGGCGCTGACGGGCGTGGGCTTCACCGACACCTTCCCGAACGCGCCGAATCTGGTGGTCGCCAATCCACCCAATCCGGTGCTCACCAATTGCGGCGGCGGCGTGCTGACGGACGACACCAACGGCGCGCTGACGGCGAGCGATCCGGGCGTCAAGTTGAGCGGCGCGACAGTCGCGACCGGCGTGCCTTGCACCGTCAGTGTGAACGTCACGCCACTGGCCCAAGGCCCCTTCGTCAACATCAGCGGCAATGTCAGTTCGACCAATGGCGGCACGGGCAACACGGCAACGGCGACCTTGCTGACCAATACGCCGCCAACCATCAGCAGTAACAACATGCCGGTCAAAGCGGGCAGCAATGCGGCGAGCTTCACCATCGCGACGGCCTTTGATCCCGATCAATCAGCCAACACGTTGGGCATTACCATCAACGGCAATCCGACGACGGCGAGCAGCAACGGCGTGACGGTCAGTAGTGTCACCATCACATCCGGCGGCGGGGTGACGGCGAACATCACGACCACCTGCGCGGCGACGACCGCCACCTTCGCGTTGATCGTCACCGACAACCAGAACGTCACGGGCACGGGCACGCTAACCGTGACAGTCACGCCCAATACACCGCCGGTGTTGAGCTACAACGCGGCGACGGTGACGGCGGGCACGACGCCGACCTTCCTCCCGGTGGCGGGGCCGAGCGACAACGGGGCGGTTAATCCGCTCGTGTTGCAAGGCGTGGCACCCAACAATGGCGGGCTGGTCATCTCCCTCAACGCGGCGACAGGTCAAGTCACGGTGCTGAGCGCGGCGCTTATCGGCAATTACACGGTGACGGTCACGGCGACGGACAATTGCGGCGCGACGACCACGGCCACGCTGCCCATCACGGTCGTCTGCCCGACGATCACGGTGAATCCGGCGAGTCTGCCGGGTGCGACGGTCAACACGGCCTATGCGCAGAGCCTCACGGCCAGTCCGGCGGGCGGCAATTACACCTTCGCGGTGACGAGCGGATTGCTGCCGGCGGGGTTGACGCTGAACGCGAATGGCAGCTTCAGCGGCGCGCCGACGCAAAGCGGGACCTTCAACTTCCGCCTCACAGCGTCAGGGTTTGGCGGCTGCACGGGCTTCCGCGATTACACGCTTGTGGCGACCTGTCCGACCATCACACTGACGCCCGCCAGTTTGCCGGGTGGGACGGTCGGCACAGCCTACAGCCAAGCGGTTTCGGCGTCTCCCGCTGGCAGCTACAGCTACGCGGTGTCGTCGGGGGCGCTGCCAACGGGCTTGACGCTCAATGCTTCAACTGGGGCCATTACCGGCACCCCAACCACGAACGGCAGCTTCACGTTCACCATTCGCGCCAGCGCGGGTGCGTGCAACGGTTCAAGCAGCTACAGCGTAACCATCGCCTGCCCGACCATCACGTTGGGCGCACTGGCGAACGGGCAAGCCGGGATCTCTTACTCGCAAACGATCAGCGTGTCACCGGCGGGCAGTTACACCTTCGCCATCCTCACGGGTAATTTGCCGAGCGGCTTGAGCTTGAACACGGCGACCGGCGTCATCAGCGGCTTGCCGACGGTGACGGGTACGTACAGCTTCACGCTGCGCGCGCAAACAGCGGGCGGGTGCAACGGCACGCAAAGCTACGCGCTGGTGATTACTTGTCCGACCGTGACCTTGTCGCCGGCCAGTCTGCCCAACGGGACGGTGGGGACGGCGTATAGCCAGAGCCTGGCGGCCAGTCCGGCGGGCGGCAATTACACGTATGCCGTGACGAGCGGCGCGCTGCCGGCGGGGCTGAGTTTGAATCTGGCGACGGGCTTGCTGAGCGGGACGCCGAGCAGCAGCGGCACGTTCACGTTCCGGATCACGGCCAGCGGCTTTGGCGGCTGCACGGGCTTCCGCGATTACACGCTGGTGATCAGCGGCGGCGGGTGTCCGACCATCACGCTGCCCGCCACGTTGCCCAACGGCGGCGTGGGAACACTTTACAACAATTCCGTAGCGGCTTCGCCTTCCGGCAGCTACAGCTACACGGCGACGGGCAGCTTGCCGCCAGGGGTAACGCTCTATGGCTCCGGGCTGCTCTTCGGCTACCCGACGACGCCGGGCAGCTACACCTTCACGATCACAGCGACACAGGGCGCTTGCACGGGTACGCAAAGCTACACGGTCTTGGTTAGCGCCGGAGCCTTTGCGCCGCTGGATTTCGACGGTGACCGCAAGAGTGAACTGCTGACGCGCCAAGGCAACGCCTGGACGCTTACGCTAAGCCAGAGCGGTCTGCGCGAAACCTATACGCTGGGCGAAGCGGAAGACCAAGCCGCCTTTGGCGACTATGACGGTGACGGTCGCGTAGACTTGGCCGTTTATTGCCCGACGGCGGCGCACTGGCTAATTCGGCTGAGCAGCACGGGCGTCACCATCACGCGTCAACTGGCCGACCTCTTACCGAGTGCCACGCTGCTCCCCGTCACGGCGGACTTCGACGGCGACGGCATCACCGACTTGGCGCTCTTTGACGCCGCCACGGCGGAATGGCAAGTCGAACGCAGCCACGATGGCAAACGCTTGACTTGGCAATTCGGCGCGGCAGCGGACGTGCCCGTCGCGGCGGATTACGATGGCGACGGCAAGGCCGACCTGGCTGTTTACCAACGCGCCACCGGCACCTGGTTGATTCGGCAATCCAGCGATGGGGTGGAACTCAACCGGCAATTCGGTGGGCCGAAAGACCAGCCGCTGCCGGGCGATTACGATGGCGACGGCAAAGCCGATCTCGCCGTCTGGCGGACCACTGAAGCCACGTTGTACCTGAGCCAGAGCGCAACGCAACAAATGACCCGCTGGGCAGTGGGTTTAAGCTCAACAAATGACTGGGTGCTGCCCGGTGATTTCGACGGCGATGGCAAGCTGGAACTGGCGGTCTGGCGCGGGGCGGTTGGCACTTGGTTTATTTGGCAAAGCGCCACACAGGATTACCGGCTGGTGGTTTGGGGGACAACGGCGGCTCCGTTCCGGAATTGAGCCGTGCCAGGAGATTACGCTGGCGATGGTCGCACCGACGTCAAGGTGTGGTGAGCTTCCGATCAGAGTTGGTACTTCAACTAATCTGACGGTCACTACTCAGCCCCAAGGGGGCGCAATATGATAGCCCGGTGCAACGCACCGGGTCAGCAGATGGATTGGTTTCCAAGCCCCAACGGGGCGCAATAACTATTGCGCCCCGTTGGGGATCACCTGAGCTGCTGTCCTGCTCCCAGGGCGTTGCCTGGGTTTCTTTACTTCGCCCCGTTGGGGCTGAGTAGTTACACGGGCGGAACATACAACCACGCACGCAAGGTCTGACGGATTTACCGGTGAGCAGAACGCTGCGGTAAAGCGACTGAAGCGGCAGCAGCACACGCAGTCAGCAACGGGTGGGTAGCATTCACGATACGCCACCCACTCGTTGCGGCCCTTTCGCCCTGAACAAAGGGCCGCACCAGTCACTTTCCCAGCAGGCTGAAACCGGAACCCCCGAACGCCTTGCTGAGTTCTTGGCGGCACACCTAACCGCACTTCAAAAATTCCACGAAAACTCCACTCTTTCAGCTACGCGCCGTGCGTTTTCTCACGGCCAGGGCTTTTGCAAAGTCGCCAGCGCGAGCGCTCGAACGGTTTGACTGACTCCTGATTCCTGGTTCCTGATTCCTGACAAATTGAAAATCAGCCGGTATTTTCAGTTTAGCAGGAATCGGGAGTCAGGAATCAGGAGTCAGTCAAAGGTCTTGGGCGGATGTTTTAAGGACTTTGCAAAAGCCCTGTTCTCACGACCCCGCCACGGGGGGCGTGCTTGCTTTTCCCAGCGGAATCGGGTTAAGAATGCCCAGCAGTTTTGGTCGCAAGGAGCTAGCGGTTACCTTGCGCGTCTGCCTGCCAAGAAAAAACCCTGCACGGGTCGTCCTAAACGAGAGCAAAATTTTGGGCGAAATTCAGGTGCTTCACCCGGCCCGCTGGCCCAGTTGTCAGCGGCGCAATTTGTTTTATTGGAGAATGCAATTCTGATGAAGAAATCTCGCTTCTTAGTCCGCCTGCTAATCATGTTGATCTGTTTCGGCCTGGTCTGACCGGTGGTGGAAGAGGGCGCTGACGCGGCACAACGCCGCCGCAGCGCGAAAAGCAGCCGGCGTGCCAGCGCGAAAAAGAGCGGCAAGAGTGCGCGCGGGCGTGCCAAGCGTTCCGGCGGACGCCGTTCGCGTGTGCGCGGGCGGCGGGGACGGCGTGGCCGTAGCCGTGGCGGCGCTGCGCCCATTGTGCGCCGCAAGGGCTTCGATGAAATGATCGGCTCGAATCCGGGCGCACTCGACGGCACGGACGAAGAAATCGCCGGGGCGCAGATCGAAGAGTTCAAGTTGCGCGCCTATGTCAAATACCTCTCGGACGATTTGCTGGAAGGCCGTGGCACGGGTACGCGCGGCGGGTTGCTGGCAGCCAAATTCATCGCGGCGGAGTTTGAATCCATGGGGCTGGAACCGGCGGCGCCTGACCGCACCTTCTTTCAACAAGTGCCGATGATCGGCGTCAAGACCGACCCTGATACCAAGCTGACCGTGAAGAGCGCCAACGGTGAGGCCGAATTCAAATTCGCTGATGATTTTGTCGCCAGCACCGATCTGGAACAGGCCGAGATTCCGGTCAATCACGAGATCGTTTTTGTCGGCTACGGCGTGAGCGCGCCCGAAGTCCCCTGGAACGATTACAAAAACCTCGATGTCAAAGACAAGCTCGTAATGATGCTGGTCAACGATCCGCCCGCCACCGCTGCCGAACCGAATCTGTTCGGCGGCAAGGCGCTGACCTATTACGGGCGCTGGACGTACAAATTTGAAGAGGCTGCTCGGCGAGGCGCAGCGGGCGTAATTTTAGTGCACACGACCGAGTCTGCCGGATATGGCTGGCAGGTCGTGCGCACGGGCTGGGACGGCGAACGCTTTGGCCTGGTGCCGGACGAAAAGACGCCGACGCTGAAATTCAAATCCTGGGTGACCGAAGAAACCGCGCGCAAGATCGCGCAACTCGGCGGGCAGGATTTGGACAAACTGCGCGAAGCCGCCAAGACGCGCGACTTCAAACCCGTGGCGCTCACGGCCAAAGTCGAAACAACTCTCAAGACCAAAGCGCAGCGCGTCACCGCGCCCAACGTCGTCGCCATCTTGCGCGGCGACACGCCCGCACCGCCCACGCCAGCAACTGGCAAGAGTACGGGCAAGAATGCCAGCAAAACGGCGGAAACGGCTCCCCCACCGGACATCAAGCCGCTCTTGCGCGACGAATTCGTGGTGTATTCGGCGCACTGGGATCACCTGGGCATACGGCCTGACCAGGTGGGCGATAACATTTACAACGGCGCGGTGGACAACGCGACCGGTATCGCGGGGTTGTTGGCGATTGCCAAAGCGTATTCAAATTTGGAGGTCAAACCGAAGCGTTCGATCCTCTTCATCGCGACGACCGCCGAAGAACAAGGGTTGCTGGGCGCGGAGTTTTACACGCGCAACCCGCTGGTACCGCTGAATAAGACCGTCGCCGACATCAATGTGGATTCGATGAACGTGCTGGGCATGACCAGCGACATCACGCCGCTGGGCGCTGACCGTTCGACGCTGGGCAAAATCATCGAAGAGGTCTGCAAAGAGAACAGCATCACCATCGCGCCCGACCCGCGCCCCGAACAGGGTTCATTTTATCGTTCGGATCATTTCCCCTTTGCCAAAGTGGGCGTGCCCGCCGTCAATTTCGAGCCGGGCGATAAATTCGTCGGCCATCCCGCCGAATGGGGTCAGGAGCAGTTCGCCGAATACAACAAGAACCGCTATCACCAACCCACCGATGAATACAGCCCGAACTGGGATTTCAGCGGCATGGTGCAACAGGCACGACTGGCCTTCTGGATCGGCTTACGCGTGGCCGACGCGGATGAGATGCCCGTCTGGAAAAAGGGTGATGAATTCGAGCGGGCGCGGTTGAAATCGCTGGGACAACCGATGCAGGAATAGCAGATCGAACCACGGGAACACGGGTGGAATCAGCGGCTGCCGACTTTCCCAGTGTTCCCCGTGGTTTCTTTCGCCTATCGGACTTCAGCCTCAGCTAACCGGCTGCGGTTCCAGCGTGGCCGGTACGCTGGCTTGCTCCACCGCCACGGCGCGCTCGGCCCGGTAAATCCACCAGAGCCAGCCCAACAACAACAGCGTCGGCAGCGAAGTGAGTAACGTCGCCGCCCAGGGGATGACATAATTTTCTTCTGGCACGACCGCCGTGTGGAACAGCACGGCATAGCCTCGATAAACAGGGCTGGGCAACGAAAAGAGCACCGCCGAAAGCACGGTGACCAACAGCGGCCCCGTCGCCCCGTCATGCTCCAGCCAGCGGCGCAAAGTCACCGCCAGCGGCAACAACATCAACACCAGGTAATGATCCCAGGCAATCGGGTTGACCAATAAGCTGGCGCACAGCAGCACGCTGAACGCCGTATCGAAGTAACGCGCTCGCTGTGCCAAATACAAACTGCCGCCCAACACCAGCAACAAGCCGCCCACGGCGAGCCAGCGGGCATTGCTGCCAAAATCCAGCAAGGGCGGCGCGATCAAACTGGGATAGATGGATTGTTTGGTGCCTTCAAACCAGCGTAAACACAAACTCCAGACGGAATAATTCGAGTAAAAATGGCTGTAGATTTTGGCGACGGCCGGAGCCTTGTGCAGATAATAATCCGCCAGCCCGGCCACGCCGATCAGCGCCGCCGCGACCGCGTGCAGCCCCAGAAAAACACCAGCGGCGGAAAACGCCGCGCGCCAACGCCGCTGCCAAAGCAAAAACAGCGCAATCGGCCAGCCCATCATCTTCAACGCGATAGCCAAGCCGAGCAGCGCGCCGCCCGGCGCATCCCGCTGCTGGCGCAACCACCACCAAGCACACGTCAAACAACACAGCAACGGCAAATTCAACTGGCCAAATAAAAGGTCGGTCATCACCGGCCCCCAGCCCAACAACGCCACGCCCAACAGCGCGCTGATAACCAAACCAGGCGCGCGCCCCAGCCAGCGCAGCATCAGCCAAACGAAGACCGCCAGACAGATCAACTCAAAACACATCCAAGCGACCGCCGCTTTCTCGTAAGGCAACAGGCTGAAGGGGAGCATCAGGATTCCATACGCCACCGTGTGCGGCGTGGGGTGCGGAAAGATCGGTGCGGGCGAGTTGAGATTGAAGCGGACGGCCAATTCCGACAGTGGCAGATAGGGGTCAACGCCGTGCCCCAGCGCTTTGGCTACCAAATATCCAGAGACTAAATCTTTGCGATAGACTTGCGGATAAAATAGCGAGAACAGGGCCGAGCGCACGCCATTCAAGCCGTTGAGCAACGCAAAGAGCCATAGAAAACGCCGAAAGGTGGGCGAAATCTTCATCATCAACACCTCCTCGGTGAGCGCGGCAATCCACGCACACCAATGCACCTCAACTGGCGACCGAGACTTGCTGCTGAAATGCAGGCATGACGGGCGCGACTTCCTCAGTGGCGTGCGCCTCAACACGCCGCAACAAAAACATCAAGGCGATCAGCGCGGCGGCAGTCGCCAGCGTGAGCAATCCGGCGGCAAAAGGCACGACGGGTGAGCCAGTCGCGGTCACGGAGGTTTGAAACAGCGCCGCGACATTACGGATGATCGAGTGCGGCAGCGAGCAAACCAACGTGACCAGCAAGGTGTATCTCGTTAAAGCCATAGGAAAATCCAACTCGCGCAAGTAGCGCCAGACGACCGCCAAAGGCAGCAAGGCGATCACCAGGTAATGGCTCCACGCCACCGGGTTCACCAGCAAGCTGACACACAACAGCAGCGCAAAGGCCACGTCGAAGTCTTTGACTCTGCGCGCCAGCGCCAGCCCCAAGGCCAAAACAAGACACGGAACCAGCAGGGTGAATAACCGTGCCGCCGCAGGCCAGGCGATCAACGGCGGTGCGACCAGCCCACGGGCAAACGAGGCTTCGGTGCCGACAAACAACCGCCAGCCCACTGTCCAGGCGGAAAAGTTGGCATCGAAGCCGCGATAAAGCGCTGTGACTGTCGGCCCGACCTCGGTGTAATACCGCTTCACGCCTTCGACCCCAATCCAGGCCAGCGCCAGTAAATGTCCGGCCAAGGTCACCGACCCGGCGGCCAACACGCTGCGCCAACGCCGTTGCCAGAGCAGAAACAACACCACCGGCCAAGCCATCAGCTTCAGCACCAACGCGCCGCCCAACAACGCCCCGCCGCTGAGTTCATGTCCCGCACGCAACGAACGCCAGGACAAGAGCAGCAAGAGCAGCAAGAGCGCATTGAGTTGCCCCACCCACAAATCTTCTGTCAACGGCCCCCAACCGCACAGCGCCCAACCGCACAGCGCCACCCACTTCAGCACCGCTGGCGTACCCCACCAGCGCACCAACAACACCAGCGCGGCCAGCAGGCAGAGTAACTCAAACACCAGCCACAACTGCGCCGCCCGTTCGTAGCCCCAGCCGCTCAACAACGCGATCAAAAGCCCACAGGGTACGGTATGCGGCGTCGGATGCGGGAAGATGCGCGTCGGTGAATTGAAGGCAAATTGACGGGCCAGCGCATCCATCGGCTGATAGGGGTCAACACCTTTGACCAAGCCTTGCCCCAGCAGGTAGCCATTGATGAAATCCTTGCGGTAAACATTGGCCGGGGCGAAGGACGACCAGATCTTATGCACGCCGTTCAAGCCATTGAGGAGAAAAAACAACAGCAAAAAGCGCCGGAAATTTACGGAGGGCTTCATCACCTTGTCACCAATCCTGATTGTGTTGCTGATCAAGAGGCTAGGGATGTGCGCCTCGTTGCGGTGTGCGATGCGCGTTTCAGCGGAGAGCCGCCGAACAAACGCGGGGGCAGTCTAGCGATCCGGGATCGGAAATCAAGCACAAAATCACGCGTCTTTCAGCGCGTTGAGCACCCGTAAATTGGAACGTCATCTGGCGCTCGCCAAAACGCTGCTTGTGATTTGGCAACCTGCGTGAAAAAATGCGTTGGCAAGTTATAGTGGTTTGGGGGCAAGCAAATGGAAAGTATACCCAAAGAATTTAGCGGCACGATTGTGAATGGCGTGGTTGTGTTGCAAACCCAGGAAAAAATTCCTGAAGGTATGCAGGTGCGCGTCAGGATCGTTGAACCAACCACCGAACCGGAGCCGTTGGGAAAACGCTTGCTGAAATTTGCGGGCACGATTCCCGGCTTGCCACCGGATATGGCTGAAAATCACGACCATTACATTCACGGCCAGCCCAAGCAATGAAGCGCATTTTTGCCGACACCTTTTACTTTATCGCGTTGCTCAGTCCTGACGACAAAGATCATCAGCGAGCCGTGGAATTCAGTGACGGCTTCGTTGGGCAAATGGTCACCACAGATTGGATCATCACAGAATTGGCTGACGGCATGGCGAAACCCGCCAGCCGCCAGCGCTTCATCCAATTTCTGGACATGTTGCGCCACGATCCCGATGTTCACATCGTCTCGTTGGACAAAGTGCTACAAGAAGCGGGCCTGGAACCTTATCGCCGCCGACCAGATAAAGACTGGTCATTGACCGACTGCATCTCTTTCGTAGTCATGCAGCGCGAAGGCTTAACGGAAGCTCTGACTGGCGATCACGATTTTACCCAAGCAGGGTTCATTGCCTTGCTCGAATAGACTGCCGCATCCGTTTTACCCATTGCTATAGAGAAAGCATTCATGAGCAACACGTTTTATCTGACAACCCCGATTTACTACGTCAATTCGCAACCCCATCTCGGCCACTTGTACACCACGATCATTGCCGACACGGTCGCGCGCTACCAACGCCAACGCGGGCGCGAAGTCTTCTTCCTGACCGGCACCGATGAGCACGGCATCAATATCGAACGTGCCGCCGAGCAGGCTGGGCTGCCCGTCAAAGAACATGTGGACAAGATCGTCGCGGCGTTTCAAACCGCCTTTGCGCCCTTTCAATTTACCAATCAGCATTGGGTGCGCACGACCGACGAGAGTCACAAACAAGGCGTACAGGAGTTATGGCGGCGCATGCGTGACAACGGCTTCATTTACAAAGGCTCTTACGAAGGCTGGTACTGCGCCAACTGCAACGAGTTTTACACCGAGAACGAGGCCAAGCCGAACGACGAGGGCGTGCCCGTTTGCCCCACGCACGAGCGCCCGCTGGATCGCGTGGGCGAGGCGAGTTACTTTTTCAAACTCTCGGCCTTTCAAGACCGGCTGTTGGAGCTTTATGAAAAGAACCCGCACTTCATCCGCCCCGAAACGCGGCGCAACGAAGTGCTCAGCTTCGTGCGCGGCGGCTTGAACGATCAGTCGGTCAGCCGCGTCTCGGTCAAGTGGGGCATCCCGGTGCCTGACGACCCCGAGCACACGATCTATGTCTGGTTCGACGCGCTGGCGAATTACATCACGGCGATTGGCTTTGGGAACGAGCAATTTGGCGGTGAAGCGCATTTCAAAAAACTCTGGCCGGCGAATCTGCAACTGGTCGGCAAAGACATTCTGCGCTTTCACACCGTTTACTGGCCCGCGTTTTTGATGGCAGCAGGTTTGGAAACGCCGCAGTCGGTGTTTGTGCATGGCTTCTGGCTGTCAGGCGGGCGCAAGATGTCCAAGACGCTGGGCAACGTGATTGACTTGGCCGTGCTGCAAAAGCATTTCACGACCGATGCCGTGCGCTATTTCTGCCTGCGCGAAATGGTTTTCGGGCAGGACGGCGATTTCACCTACGAGGCGTTGATCGAACGCACCAACGCCGAACTCGCGAAAGGCATCGGCAATCTGACCAGCCGCACGCTCACGATGGTGCGCAACAATTGCGCGGGCGTTGTTCCGGCTGCGCCCGCTGAAGTGGCTGCCGAATTGCAGGCACAAGCGAACGAAGTGCGCGCGGCGGTGCAAAAGGCCGTCGCCGAATTCGACCGTGAGTTTAACGAGTACGGTTTCAGCTACGCGCTCGAAGCCGTGCAGACCGCAGCCACCCGCGTAGACAAGTTTCTGTCAGACACCAAACCGTGGAATCTGGCCAAAGACCCGACGCAGCGCGCGGCGCTTGAACTGGTGCTCAACACCGCCGTCGAAGCCGTGCGCCATTTCACCGTGCTGCTCGCTCCCGTGCTGCCCGTTTCGACCCAAGCCATCTGGCAATTTCTGGGCGAAGCGGGTGAAGTCAGCAGCATCGCACCCGCCGCCTTGCATTGGGGCGACGCGACCGGCAAAACCATCGGCGAAATCAAACCCATTTTCCCCAATCTGGACAAAGGCAAAGTTATGGAAGACATCAAGCAAGCAGAACCCGCAACCCAAGAACCCACTCCAGCAGCGTCGGCTCCCGCACCTGTGGCTCCGGCAGCCGACGCCGCCCCGACCGCGCCATTGGCAGAAGCCGCTGTGCCCGCACAACCGAGCTACATCGGGATTGAAGACTTTTCCAAAGTCGAACTGCGCGTCGGCCAAATCCTAACCGCCGAACCGGTACCCAAAGCCGACAAACTGCTGCGCTTCACGATTGACCTGGGCGAAGCCGAGCCACGCCAAATCCTGGCCGGCATCGCGCAGTATTACGAACCCGAAAAACTCATCGGCCGCAAAGTCATCGTCGTGGCGAACCTGGCTCCCCGCAAGCTGCGCGGCTTTGAATCGCAAGGCATGATTTTGGCGGCGTCGGTGGGCGAGGAAGGGCGGCCCGTGCTGGCAGGCTTTTTGGAAGAGGTGCCGAACGGATCGAAGTTGCGGTAAGTCTCTGGCAAAGGAGACGGCATGATGAGTAAGAGGTGCGGCGGTAAACTCCAGTTGCGAAAGTAGCTGGAGTAGATAGGTCAGAGGTTGAATCATCTCGTTGTGGCGATTGACCACGTAAAGGAGACTAATCGAACCTGCTGACCGAA